>NZ_AHZC01000276.1 GCF_000247475.1 Rhizobium sp. PDO1-076
GGGTCAAGCAAGCAGGGAAAGACTTGGGCGACTCTATTATTGATCAAAAAAAATTACTGTCAGGACATTACGAGGAATTTGCAAAGCTGAACGTCCACTTTTTAGGTTTGTTTTTGTCTACCGAATGGCCCGCTAAACTGGCTGAAGCCCCGGTCATTAAACAGCTCGTTAAGGTGATCAACATCGACCCACAGAAGTTCACTCGAGGACTTTTCGGGAGGTTTTTCGACAGTGCCAAAACGACGGAACGTCGACAAATCCAATTTTTAGTGGATTGCGGTATGGACGTTGGTGAAGCTCGGCTAATTGCGGGTAAAGACTTCAAAATAAATCTCGAGAACAAGCAAAACGATGCATTTGGGGAGGTGCAACGCTTTCTTATAAGGTCCTATAAAAAATCACAGAATTTTAGAGACTACATCGAGAACCGTGTTAATGAATCGGATTTGCTGCGCGAATTGGACAGGATCGCTCAGTTGCCTACTGATGATAAGCTATCTAGTGATGATAAGCTATCTAGTGATGATATTGAACATTGGCAAAGTATTGTTGCTTATGATAAAGCGCTAGAGAATCAACTCGTAGAGGCCAAGGTTTGTCTGATAGTCAACAACTTAGAAGGCGCAAAAGATGCATTTAGCAAGATTTTTGAAATCGTTGCGTATTACAATCTGAACAACAAAGCCGCCCAATTCGCGCCGACTACGTTGAACAATATGCTCAAACGTCTCAACACTATAATAATTGAGGGCGTCCCAAACCTTGGCGTTAACCCGAACTTGAATAGTGAGGACGTGCTGCCTCCTTTGCCTGAGCGGCAGCTCGCTCCGCTGGCTTCTGGATTGATTGACTCGCATGCGAGCAATAGGCTTAGCGTCGGCGAGCCAGATAGTCCAAGTCAGAAACCCGTGTCTCCGCCCCCTGTGCCTCCTCGACCTTCTCGACCTAATCGAGCTCTTGCGGAGGTCGCGGATACGACGATTGATTCTGAAGGCACGCTTGATGAACTTGAGCAAGATGACGGTCCGCCGCGTTCTGGATCGCGGGCGGAACGGACGCTTAGCATTTTAGAGGACGAGCTGGATTTTCCTCCACCATGCCCTAAAGAAGCCGAGGCCAAGGCCGAGGCCATGCTTCCTGCACGGGGTGAGCTTCTTCCATTTAGGGAGGACGATTCGCTAGACTATTATGCAAAGCGTAGAGAACTCCACGCGACTGTTCGCCACAATGCGGTCTTCTCCTTTCCTTTAGCGATTGGGGCGAATAGGCCGCTTGTCGCGGACCTCAGTTCTTATCCATATCAGTATATGCATTATGGCCCCCTTCCGCCTCCTCCTCGTCCGGATGGCGACGTTAACCCGACCGACGGCGTTGTTCACAAATCTTGGCAGCTAAAGAAGGGTGCGGGTCAGAGCCAATGGAAGGGCAT
>NZ_AHZC01000275.1 GCF_000247475.1 Rhizobium sp. PDO1-076
AGCAGATCCACGCCTTCGAGGTCCGCGTCTTTGAAGTTCGTGCCTTTGAGGATCGCTCGGGTGAAGTCTGCGTGCTTGAGGATTGCCCCTTCCAGGTTCGCATCACTCAGATCGCAGTTCGTAAAATCGATACCCCTCAGGTCTAGACCGGACAGGTCCAGACCACGCAGATCGATCTTGCTGGGCCACAGCGTCTCCGCCCTCCGGGCCGCGATCAGCCCCATCACCTTGTCTCGATCAATATTGTTGTCTGCGCCTTCGTCAACAACCTCAGCCACGGGAATTGCGTTGTCCAAACTTTCCCTTGCTTTGATCTTTAGTGTCATAGCGCTCAGAAACTCAGTTTCAGTTAATGGTGTAGCAGGCCCAACCATCGCCGAAAAACCTGAGTACATCTTCTGCAGCTTTATGTTAATACAATCATGCATATATTTACTGTCATTTTGATTCTTTCTCGGATCCTCGGTCGATGAAACACTATTCCCCCGGGGTCTTACGCCTTCGCTATCGTCACCCACTTCTTCGCGACGGCGAGCTTTGCAATATTCCTCGACATCAAGAAGAATATCTTCCCAAGCCGCGCTCAATATCCCTTCTTTCGTATCGTTTATAATATTGCCAGCCTGCGTCGGCCTCGCATCATGAGCCAACGACTTCTTGGGGCGAGGAACCGTGGGGGTAACATCCTCGCGACCAACGGTGCCTACCCCTCCAAAATTGGGCCCGGCGGGTTGGGTCGCCTCGCGCCTCGCAACTCCCGCCTGCGTGACCATTTCGGCGCCACCGGTTGTCGCCGTGCCAGAGCCGTTTGCATTCCGCAGAGCGGTCACCTGCGGAGGACCTACTTTACGGCGAGGCTGTTCCGGAACCTCATCGCGGGGAGAAACCGAGACCGGTCGAGAACCAGCCGCCGCCAAATGATTTCGGGTGGGGACCAACTTTGCTGCGGCCTTGTACGCTTTGAAAGCTGCGTCCGTGCATGCTTTGAGACGGCCGGCAAAGTTCCCGACGGGCCGCGCCACTGCGACCCTGCCAGCAAAATTCCCGGCAACTGGCTGACGGTTCCCAGGGTTCCGAGGCTGGACCTGATTCTGGGGAGGCAATGATCGCGCCGCAGGCGGCTTCGGCAAATCTGGTCCTGGCATTGCTTTCTTTCCTGTTCGGGCCGCAGGAGTTGCGGCGGTTTTACCTCAAGATACCGGAAGGAACGCCCAGTCAGGCATCGATCGTTATGACAGCCAGCCAGTATAGGGGTGGCTGATATCCCAGATGGCGCGAACACGCAGTCACTTTTGTTACACATCAGGAAGAAGAAGGGTGCGCTGCGCCCGTGAGGTGGTTGAGCTTCGGCAATCGCCGTGCCGCACAGACAGCGCCGCAAATGGGAGCTATGCCGGAATTTGGGTGATGACGGATTGAAGAAGGCAGCGTATCGAGGC
>NZ_AHZC01000274.1 GCF_000247475.1 Rhizobium sp. PDO1-076
TCGCAGCGTTCCGAAACCTCCCGATGGCGTGCCGGGCAACACGACATACCCGTCGGACATACCCGTCGACAGAATCACCACTGATGCTTGTCGCCCGAAAATGTGCAGTGGTTTCGCGATAGCGACATGCATACAAACAACGGGCTCTAGTCGTCACGGGAATGCGCTGCGCAGGGCGGACCGCGGGATTCGCGCAAGTGGCGAGCACGGATCGTGCGTTCCGTTGGGAGACGCCGAACCCATATGCGGAGGAGGGGTATTCCATCAGGCGGCGATCGACGAAGTCGAGCGCTTTTCGCGCGTCTTGCCAAACGCTGAACGGCGCAAGTCAGCACTGAGCTTGGTCAGAAAAGCAGCCGCAGCCATGACCAGCGTCATATGCCGATGCCAGCCGTGCCAGGATCGGGCCTCGCAATGGTCGAGGCCGAGCTCATTCTTGGCGCGCTGGAAGCATTCGTCAATTGTCCAACGCAAACCAGCCGCGCCCGCCAAGTCGGCAAGGGCAGCCTCTGCCGGTGCAAACACCAGATATTGGCTCACCGCGCCTGAATGCGAACGGCATCTGCGAAGCAGCAGGTAGCGCGCAAACCCGGGCGCTGCCGCGCAGGACAGACTTACACGTGCCCAATCATAAAGGCGCAGCCCCCTTGGGCCTTCACCGGAAGGTAAGGCAAACCAAAGGTCAGCTGGCAAATCTTCCGCCAGATCTTGCGGGGACGCATGCAATAACACTCGCTCGGTCTGCAGTCGCAATTTCTGATTGGGCGATACGGCCAAAACATACGGTTGCCGACGCCGCTCAAGCATACGGCGGGTCTTGCAATCACTGCTATAGTCAGCATCCGCCAGAACCCAGGCGCAAGCCACTCCCTTGTCGAGCGCTTCGCTGAGCATCGCCCTGGCCAAGGCTGGCCTGGTCGCAAACACCGTCTCCTGCGGAATTGCGGCGTCCTTGCGACGTTTCTCATCTGTCGCCCACGCCTCAGGCAAATAAAGCCTGCGGTCAATCAGCGCCTGGCCGAAGCGGCTTGCATAGGCAATAAAAACGCCAATCTGACAGTTCTCAATGCGTCCAGCGGTTCCCGTATCCTGACGCGAGACACCGACGGAATGGTCGCCTTTTTTGACAAAGCCGGTCTCGTCAATGACCAGGACACCGGATGCATCACCCAGGCTTGCAACGACATAATTGAACACAATGTCGCGCATTCGGTCTGCATCCCAGACGGAGCGGCCCAACAGCGCCTGGGTTCTCCACGGCTTGGCAAAACCCGCCCGTTCAGCCATCTGCCACCCGGTCTTGCGTTCAGTTCCAGACAAGAGCCCGTCAAGGAAAGTTGAACATGTCTCGCGCGCCTCACTCCGATGAAACACCGACAAAAGCTGAGCCTTGAGGGCTAGAAGCTCACGCTCCCAGCCGATCGCGGTGCCCGTCCACGACG
>NZ_AHZC01000273.1 GCF_000247475.1 Rhizobium sp. PDO1-076
ATGCCCCACGAGACATTGGCCGGGAAATAGCCGTTTCCTGAAAAAACCGTAGGTATGCGGTATTTTTGAGCTGATAGCTGACCCTTTACATTGAGATCCCATGACAGAGTCTGGGGACCTTCAGGTGTATATATCCTGACCTCAATCGGTTCACAGAGCACTGTGCCTAACCACACCTCTTGCCCGAATTTAAGGTCAACGGGCAAAGGAACGCCGCCGCTTCGTTTGCACCCTCGGTTGACATCGACACCCAAGACTCTGACCGAGTCCGTTTTCGCAGTGATGTGCAGTTCCCAAATATTCATATTCGGGTCGTTTGAGACTTTCCGGGCCGAAAGCACTTCGGCGCTTACAGCTCCAACACCGGAAAGAAGCGCCAATATTGCTAATGCGAGCCTCATCTCATCCCCCCGGTGTTGCTTCGAACGCTGAAGCACAACCATGGATGTTTATCAGGCTTTTGGGAAATGGAAATTCCCGGAGGACCCAACCTCATGAGTTGGCAGGTGCCGGTGGTCAGTACCCGGGTGTTCCGGACTCACCCAGGAACCGGGCGAGCGTAGCGAAGAGAAGCTTTTGAGCGTGACATCGCCCCAACGGCTTCTTCATCCCCCGAAATCTTGCGGCTTGATATCTTGCGCGCCGTGCATGACGCGGAGTACCACCACACGGTCATGATATGAGCGGTAATAAATGCAGCGCTGGCGATACGGAAAGCCGCGCAAACCCTCTAGGATGTGGTCACGCGGCGAACCGGTAAAATCGGTTTCAGCGATCCAGGCAATCTTGGCGGTGAGATCGGCCAGGAACTCCTGCGCGTAATGGGGACTGCTCTCAGCGATGTAGCGCCGAATCCCGCGCAGATCATTGACGGCGAGGGGAGCGATAATCAGGCGTTTCGGGTTGATTGTCTTAGCTTTCGTTCAGGACATCTCGCAGAAGGTCGGCGCCGTTGGCGTATTCTTTGCCAAGGCCAGCATCGATCTCTGCGTCGGCTGCCATGATATCATGGCGCAACGCCTGAATCTTGATTTCATAATCGGCAAGCATACGGATACCGGCGCGCACCGCCTCGGTTTCCGTACCGAAACGGCCATTCTTTACGAGGTCGGATAGGATCCCGTCGTAATTGTCTCCCAATGAAAACGTCTTTGCTCGCGCCATGTGCTCAGCTCCTTTGTCACCATATTATGCACAAACCCAATACTTTTACAATACTTTTACTGACAGGGTTCCTTTGATGTACGTTGCGGAAACTGTCGGACTGCGGCGGCTTCCGAAAGCATGACGGTACGGCACGCAACGCGCTGTTAGCAGCGTCCTTCCGCATCACTGTCGTCATACTGTCGTGTCGTCCAGTCGAGGGCGAAGCTATGGTAGTTTCACATCGAGACGAAAGGGAACACGGCGATGAACACGAACACGCTCACTCTTCCCCCTATGTTAGCGGCTGTCTGAAACTGCGGGTATTCGGTGCCGAGGATTGCACGAGTTAAGTTCTGGGCC
>NZ_AHZC01000272.1 GCF_000247475.1 Rhizobium sp. PDO1-076
CGACCAGAACGCGATTAAGGTTGCGTTCTGCCAGAGCGTCCAAGATATCACGTGGATCGAGCCCGCATGCCCTTGGCCGTAGCGTCACAACCTCCGCCATCGGCAGCGAACTGGCTTTGGCATTCGCGCTGCGCAATACTATCACAGAGGTTCCACCATCGTGAAACAGACTTTCGCTGCCGTCAAGCGCCGCGTGACAATCCACGACAACGCGGACTGGCGCGGGACCGCTAACCATTCTGACCGAGAGTTTCGGATCATCTGCCTTGACTGTTCCCACGCCCACGATGACGGCCTCGACAAGTGCCCGACAGCGATGAAGATGTGCAAGTCCATCAATGCCTGAAACGTCGCGCGCGTCGCCGGTGGGTGTGGCGATGCGCCCGTCCAGGGATTGCCCAACCTGCGCCAGCACGAACTGTCCGCGAGCACTCGCGATGGGCGCATAGAGACGATTGGCAGCATCGTCGCGAAGCCGATCTCCGGACGCCGGTTCAGCGATCCCGTGCCGAAGCGCAAGGAGCTGTTTCCAGGACGCTTCTGTGATCTTCATGCTGTGCATCACTATTCTCAGAGGATTCTGTAAAGGGTATTATCGCGCTTGATCACATGATGGAGCAGCACAGCGCCGATATGCAATGCAAAAAGAAGCAGGACAACCCACGCGCTCCAGGTATGGACCATTGAGAGTATTCCGGCGATATCGGGTGATTTGTCCAGCGGACCCCAGATCGGCACCAGACCGAACCAGACCAGCGGAAAGCCATGTGCGGAGATCGCCAAGAACCCACTGACAGGCATGACGATCAGCAGCAGATAGAGGAGGCCATGAACGGTGGAGGCTGCGAACCGTTCGAATGCCGAACCTTCATGATGCGGGGTCTTCGCGATCATCTTGTTCCCAACCCGCAACAACATGAGCCACAACAGCAAGAAGCCAAAACTCTCATGCAACATGTAAAAACCAAGCGAAACTTCATTCCGGGTGAATTGTATGACGAGACCAAGTGGCCAAGTCACAAGAACCAGCGCGGCCACGACCCAGTGGATAATGCGGGACGTTGCCGCATAGCGATGGACGCTGTTGATCGCGTCCGACGGACAGACGGCCTGGGAAAACAGATTAACGTCACTGAACTTCGACAATATTATCTCCATAAAATGGACCCACCACAGCCCGCCGCCGAAGCATGGCAGGATCTGCGCAGGTCATAGGTGCAGAGCCACAGAACAGGATAATCCATAGAATGCGCTGAGTGAATGACGCTGCGTGCAAAATGCTGGTCCGAGCGCTCAAATATGGTGATTGGAGTGCCCCCAGTCAATCCGCACTTTGGGCGTCATGCCCAACCATGAAAAGGTAATCCCCCCATTCTTAACGTGGGTTCTGCGGTAGAATTCACGCCGCCATTTTCAGTTGGACGGTAATCCCCCCGTTTTGAACGGGGCTCCGCAGTACAATTCACGCGGCCATTTTCAGTTTCTGTGCGGGCGTTATGCCGCCGATGGGCAT
>NZ_AHZC01000271.1 GCF_000247475.1 Rhizobium sp. PDO1-076
CCCGACAAGGACATTGTCTTCGAAAACGCGACCGGCTCCCTTTGGAATAACGAGACCGAAGGTTTTCATCAGTCCGCGGATCTGGTTCGACAAATCGCCGATCGTCTTTCGTAACTGTCCACGCGCCGAAACCAGCGTCCGGGTCAGCATGCTGTCGAAGCTCTTCACTCGGACTGCCCGATAGAACCCGACCTCGGCAAGATGCGCCAGGCCATCGGCATCATTCACATCCGTCTTGTTCGGTGCCATGTCGAGCGCTGCCTTGGCATGTCGCGCATCAATGCAGATCGCCGGCAATCCCTCTGCGGTGAGCGCATGGAAAAACCACACGGATAACGGGCCGGTCTCGAACACGACTCGCTCGGGAGCCGGCGCATGGTTGCGGATCAATGCCGCTAGCGCCTGCGGGTCGGAAGCACACTTGCCCCGCCAGGTCCGCTCTCCATTTCGCCGAATTGAAACCGTCGTATCTTTCAAAGAGACGTCGAGACCGATATATTCGCCCATGGTTGTTCTCCGTTTGATGCTGGGCCCGGCCAACGGCCGTGAGCCCGTACCTCATCCTATCGGGGAACAACCATCTTCGATGCAGCAATCGCATCAGCGCCCGGCGCTCCCGCGATTACCCTATGTTTTCTGTTCCGTTGCTACTCAGACCCCTATGAGCGCACTTGTCGAGGGAGAGCGGTTCCCGATCGCGTCTATATGTGATAGTGTTCAATCCTACTTAGCACGATCCAAGACGGGAGATTCCCATGCGCAGCACGCAACAGTTCAGCGTCACGTTGCCAAACGAAATGGCACAGATGGTCAAGACCAAGGTTTCGTCGGGCGAGTATGCCAGCGAGAGCGAGGTTATCCGCGACGGGCTGCGTGCCTTGCAGGCGCGCGACAAGGCCCTTGAAAGCTGGCTGCGCACGGAAGGCGTTGCCGCCTATGACAAGCTGAAGGCCGACCCGAGCCGGGCGCTCAGCGTTGACCAAGTGCGCCAGCATCTTGCCGACAAGCGCAAGCGGTCTGCCTCAGCGTGACACATATAATTCATTTCACCCCGGAGGCTCGCGACCAGCTCGACAAGCTGGAAGTCGATATTTCCGGGGCAGCGTCGCCCGCCGTGGCGGCGCGCTATGTCGATTCCATCGTGGATTATTGCGAGAAGCTGCAAACCCTTCCGCACCGAGGCACACGGCGCGACGATCTTCGGCCTGGCTTGCGAACGCTCGGGTTTCGCCGGCGTGTGACGATTCTGTTTGAGGTAGTGGACGGTGCGGTGAATATCATCGGCGTCTATTACGGCGGCCAGGACTACGAAGCGGCTTTGCGGGAGGGGGATTTCACGGATGATGACGACGACGAATTCTAGCCACCTTGCCCGCGAGATCGCGGAAATGGCAAGCGCGGCAGCGCCGCCTCGGGATCATGGACGCGGCCACCTATGATAAGATTCAGCATGTATCGCCCGCTCGTGTGAACGGTTGTCGAGAAGTGCGGGTATTCGGGCCAGCGCGTCGAGAAGTATACGGGAGGGG
>NZ_AHZC01000270.1 GCF_000247475.1 Rhizobium sp. PDO1-076
CTCGCTGCCGCAATGATCGCAGGCCGTGGGTGCTGCGATGACGACGCGCTCGCGTTCGATATTCTCTGGCCAGGGCTTGCGCACTGGTCGCTTGCGGGTGAAGGCACGCACGGCTTGGGTTTTGGCGGCAGACGCCTGTGAAGCGAGCTCGTCCTCGGTGGCATCGGCGACCAGCTCTTCAAGCTGCAGTTCCATCTGGTCGATCAGCCGCTGAGTGCGCTCCCGGCTTGGACCATGTTTGTCGCGTTCCAACTTGGCGATCAGCAATTGCAGATGGGCGTTGAGCGCCTCGATACTGGAAAGTTTTGCCTTGGCGTTTGTCGCTTCGGCCTCAGCCCGTAACCGCGCCTCGCGTTCCGCCAGCAACGCGGCGTGGGCGCTGGCAAGATCGTCAGGAAAGGAAAGTGGCGGTAACGACATGCCAAATATGAGAGCATATTTCTTCAACAAATTCAATGATAAAGACACTCAAACCCGTGTCGGGTGTCAGGTTTCCTGAGGGGCTCGCCAGTCAATTCCTGATAGCAAATATGAGAGCTGCGCCGGCGTGATTGCCACCGCGCCGCCCTCCACATTCGGCCAGATAAACCGGCCGCGTTCCAATTTTTTCGTGAACAGGCAGGCCCCCTGGCCAGGCATCGTAAACTTAGCGGAGGAAATGCCAGCGAAAGACGCCATCCGGAGATATCTGTCATGCTCTTGCAATTTTCGCCCACAGGCTCATCGCAACGTCTCCAGGCCACGCATGATCCGAAGCAGAACGTCCACGTCGACATCCTGGCCAACGATCACACGCCGGCCGTTCGCGCTCACCACTTCCATGCGACCGTGGTCAGTGATAGGGGGCCGCACAGCGACACTCGCCGCAGGAGGCGTGCTTGCAACAACTGGTTCGGCAACGACGATCGCCGGAACAAAGCCCGTCGTCGAGCGGTGGACAAGCCGTCCTTCCCGCGCGGCCCTGCGCCAGGCATTTAACTGCCAGCGCGTGATCCCGTGACGCTGCTCCGTTGCCGTGACCTGCCGCGAACCAGCGTAACTCTCGGCAACGATCGCCAGCTTCGCTTCATCTGTGAAACGCCGGCGACGGCCGCTATCGACAATCTCCATCCGGCTGAAACGCCCCGAGTGATCGCTTGTGATGTCCATGAAAGCACCGTTATATTGCCGTCTATATAGACAGAGCATCCACACGATCACTCAAATCCGCAATGCGGCCCAGCTCGGATGCGTACGGATGGCGTCTTTCGCTGGCCTTTCCTCCGTTAAGTTTACGATGCCGTCGAGCGTCATGATGTGGGGACGCGGGAGGTGAGATTCAACGCGCCTGCATGGGACACGATCTCAGACGACAACGAGTGTAGCTTCCCGTTTAGCAATCGCAGGACAACTGCGCCGCGCTGTCTCTGTTGATGAGAGCGATTCGCACGCGCAAGGACATCACCGATGAAAATTTGTGAGGCGTTGGTCCCTTTAGGGAGGTGCTGCGACCAAAAAGCACACGTTGGTCTGCATTGCCTCAATCCGTGCACA
>NZ_AHZC01000269.1 GCF_000247475.1 Rhizobium sp. PDO1-076
CGAGTGCCGCGCCCGTGGAAACCCAGGGTGATGGCAGTAACGTAATTGAAGTAAATGGCAAAAATATTAAAATTCCTAGACAAGATACTTCTATGGATGATGTTAATAATAAGATAAATAAACGTGCCGATCGCTCGGGACCTGATTTACCTTCTGTCCTATTATCAGTTGATGGCAATGCAGACTTTGGTTATTCCGGTAATGTCGTCCAGGTCGACATCAGTGGTCTTGGGGATGGTCTTGCTTCTGACCGGGCCCCCCCCGCTCTGCCACCCCGTCCTACTGGTTTGGGTACGCCCAAGTCGACTTCTAGTAATACTCAGACCATTAAGCCTGCCAAGAAGTCCGACAACGATGCTAGCGTCGTAAGTTCAGGTAATAAATCGTCCAGAAGCGGGTCGTCACAGAGGGAAGAGTTTACGGCTCCTGGCTCATCGCCTAATGGCGAGCAAATAAACGGTAATAAAGGTCTTGGGGAATCGACGGATAAGCAGACGCCTAGTGCTAATAAGGTTAACGATACGCCGACAAATGGTACGATGAAGGCCGTCTACGTGCCTAACCCCGCACGTGCAATAAGATAGCTTAATCGACAGTGAGGGGTCGATCTGGGGTCGGGTTGAGGGATCATGGGTCGCCAGCCCGGCGGGCCTAACGGAGTGATGGTGGATGCCGCGTTGGCGTCCATCAAGGAGGCCTTGAAGACATTCCCCAGCCCGACCGCTGCCGGTCTTCACGATATAGTCTCATGCATGTCGCCCGAAAGGCCACCGCGGTTTCGGGCGGCATGCATGAGAACAAAGAGCTAAAGCCCGTCGCGTGAATTTGAATTGATGGACGGGCTTTAGCAGGCTGCTGAACAACCCTCTGGCTTTTGGTTTGGAAAGCTGATTCGATCAGGTTGTCCTGAGGTAATCCCCCCATTCTTAACGGGGCTCCGCAGTAGAATTCACGCGGCCATTTTCAGTTTCTGCGCGGGCGTTATGCCGCCGATGCCCATATTGGGCCGTTCGTTGTTATAGGTCCATAGCCACTGCGTGGCGAATTCCTGCGCCTCCTCGATGCTTTCGATGATGTATTGGTCGAGCCATTCGTGTCGGACGGTGCGGTTGTAGCGCTCGACATAGGCATTCTGTTGCGGCTTTCCGGGCTGGATGTGGCTCAAAGCAATTCCTTGCGTTGCTGCCCATTCCATCAGTTTGCCACTGACATACTCAGGTCCATTATCCACACGAATGGCGAACGGTTTGCCGCGCCATTCGATGATCTGGTTCAGACTGCGGATGACGCGTTCAGCAGGCAGCGAAAAGTCCACCTCAATGCCCAGCCCCTCGCGGTTGAAGTCGTCCAGGACATTCAACAGCCGGAATTGCCTACCGTCTTCCAAACGATCAGCCATGAAATCTATGGACCAGACCAGGTTCGGCGCATCAGGCACAGTCAGAGCGTCGGGCTTGTCCCGCTTCAAACGCTTGCGTGGCTTGATCCTGAGGTTCAACTCCAGCTCACGATAGATGCGGTATACGCGCTTGTCGTCTAATCGTTCAGGGAC
>NZ_AHZC01000268.1 GCF_000247475.1 Rhizobium sp. PDO1-076
GACGGCCGTTCTGCGCTCTGCCCTATCCAGAGCACTATCGATTTCGGCGAGTCTCGCTGCTGCGTTCGCACGCCTGCTCAGCGCTTCGCGCAGACGGCTGACCTCGCTTGCCAGCCGCGCCTCATCCTCGGCGAGCCTATCCCGTTCCTCGATTGCAGCCGCATAACGGCCACCAGCCTTCGGTCTGCCGGTCGTCGTGACCATATCCGACAGAGCCTCTTTCACTGTCGTCATGATCTCGGCCATACGGCGCCCGCCGGTTACTGCTTCAACCTCGCCTTGCACCGATTCAAGCAGGCTTTGTCGGACTTGCTTTTCACCTTCCTCCTCCGGCCGGCTTCGTTTCTCCATGCCGGTGATACCCTGACGGACCCAGAGAAGACCCGCAGGCCCCGCAGTCCCTCCCCTAATGAGACCGGAGATGAAGTTTTCCGCCTCGTCCGCCTGGGCGACCAGCCGGCCGGACCCAAGATCAATCACACGGGCTGAACGACCGCCATAATATTGCTTGGTAATCCGGAACCTGCCTTCCCCTGTTGCGATATCGGCTTCGACCAATGGATTGCCGCCGCTATAGGGCCGCAATCTTTGAATGTCCCCGGGGGTGCCGGAATACGGCTGAAAGAAGAGTGCATGCAGGGCTTCAAAGCTTGTCGACTTGCCGAACTCGTTGGCGGCGCAAAGCACGTTGACGCCATCGCCGATACCCTCGATGGTGACACCGCGACCGGCAAAACGTTTGACATTGAACAGGCGCAGTGCCGAGATCTTCATGGCGCGATCGCCTGTGTGTAGGAGAAGAGGCGCACCAAGGCTGCCCGCGCGATCTCACGCTCCGATGATGCCCGACGCTCGTCGGTTGCCTCAACAAACAATGCATTTGCGGCTTTACGAAGGGCGCCGCTGCGATCTATCTGGTCGAGGTCCTCCACTTCGCACTCTGTCGCAAGACCTGTCTGATCCAACTCCAGGAATGCAAAATCCGGAACTACCCTATCGATTGCTGCCACAAGCTCCGCGCGCGCCGCCAGACGACTGTGCCCGGTTGCCAGGACACGGATCAGCGAATTCCGTCGTTCCCTTAAGCCTGGCAGCAGGGAGTTGAGAGCAGGCTCGGGAGCGTCGCCCTCCAGCAGATGGAGATCAAGGCTGCGCCAGACGAAGCTCGCCGTGGGCAATGCCTGTATTTCGGGCTCGATAAAGGAGCCGGCAAGACTGACCAGAAGTGCTGTGCCTGGTGCATCGTGCTTGAAGCGGTCAGGCTCAGGCGTCCCGCAATAGTGGGTTCGCTGATCCACGCCAACGGCTCCGTGCCAGTCGCCGAGCGCGAGATAGTCCAGGCCCGCGCGTCTTGCCCGGTCTGGTGCAATGACCTCGGCGGCGGCGCCCTCTTCCGAGAAACTGCGAATGGCACCATGGGCAAGCCCGATGCGCAGCGTCCCATCGGGCGTGGCTTGACCGTCCATCCATTCGGTCAGGTCTCGACCAGGGCGGCGTGTGGTGCAAGGTGCGGGCAACAGGACGACACCGGTTGCCATTTCGATCGGCGCGGGCTCGACCGCGAG
>NZ_AHZC01000267.1 GCF_000247475.1 Rhizobium sp. PDO1-076
GCGGCCGCCAAATCAGGGTTCAGCCCATCGACTGGTTATCGGATCGAAGCAGACCCCCGTCCACCGGGCGAGAAGAAGGTCAAACACGAGCGACGTCGGCCTGATCCCTTGGAGGGGATATTCACCGAAGAGGTGGTTCCCATGCTGCAAAGCGCTCCCGGCTTGCGGTCTGTCGGCATTCTTCGGGAGCTTTGCAAGCGTCACCCCGAACTCGATCCTGGTATTCGCCGCACACTTGAGCGCCGGATCCGCACATGGCGCGCGACCCATGGCGAAGATCAGGAGGTGATGTTCCGCCAGGTTCACGAGCCGGGACGCATGGGGCTGTCGGATTTTACCCACGCCCCGGGCCTCAAGGTCACGATCGCCGGCGTGATCTTCGAGTACCCGCTCTATCACTTCCGGCTGGCCTATAGCGGCTTCGAGCATGCCGAGATTGTCGAAGGCGGCGAGAGTTTTGCTGCGCTGACAAGTGGTTTGCAGAACGCCCTTTGGTCAGTTGGCGGTGCGCCGCGCGATCACCGCACCGACAGTCTTTCGGCGGCATTCCGCAATCTCGATGCCGATACCGCGCAGGATATGACAGATCGCTATGAAGCGCTTTGCGGCCATTATGGCATGAAGGCCAGCCGCAACAATCGCGGTGTCGCCCACGAGAATGGCGCGGTCGAAGGATCCCATGGCGATCTGAAGCGCGAACTGGAGGATGCTCTTCTGCTGCGCGGGACGCGGGACTTTGCCGACGTCGGCAGTTTTGCTGCCTTCATCGATGAGGTCATCGGTCAGCGCAATGCCCGCCGGGCCAGGGAGGTCGCCATTGAGCGCGACAGCCTGCTGGCGCTGCCGTGCAAGCGCCAGCCTGACGGCGAAGACGAGATCGTCTATGTCACCAGCAGCGGAGGGTTTACCCTTCGCCGGGTCTTCTACACCGTCCAGTCACGGCTGATCGGACATCGGCTGCGCGCACGGCTGTTCAAAGAACATATCGAACTGTTTCTTGGCGGCACCTTTCTGATGACATTGCCGCGCGTCAGAGGCCAGCTCGGCGCTGTCCAGCATGTCGTGAACTATCGTCACGTCATTCATTCGCTGCGCCAGAAGCCGGGAGCGTTGCCCAGGCTCAGCTATCGCGATCAGCTCTTCCCCAGGGATGCCTATCGCAATCTCTACCATGCCGCCATGGAGGCGCTACCGGAGCGCGATGCCTGCCGCCTGACGGTGGAACTGCTGAGCCTGGCCCATGAACGCAATGTCGAGGCAGCGCTTGCTCTCGCCATTCAGGGCGATCTCGATGCGGGACGCTTGCCGACGCTTGGCGGCATGCGCACCCGGTTTGCGCCGAACCCGGCCTCTGTCCCGCAGGTCAGTGTCAATCTGGGCACGCTGGTTGATTACGACAGGTTGATCGGCGCCTGCGCCGCACACGTGGAGGTCATGGCATGAGGTCCAGCGATCCCGTCGATACCGCACGCCTGTCCCTGATGCTGACCGATCTGCGATTGCCGGGCATCTCCAGGGCCTGGCACACCTTCACCGAGCGCGCTGACACCGAAAGCTGGCCGGCTGC
>NZ_AHZC01000266.1 GCF_000247475.1 Rhizobium sp. PDO1-076
CCGATCAACAAGGCCATCGAATCGGGCGTCTCGATCACGACCTTTGCCGCGGACTCGCCCAAGTCGAAGCGGACCGCCTACATCACCTCGGACAACGTGGCCGAGGCCAAATTTGCATCCGAGGAAATCGTCAAACAACTCGGCGCCAAGGGCGAGTTCGCCGTGCTGGAGAACCCAGGCCAGAGCAATCACGACCTGCGCGTCACGGCCCTCGTCGACTATATGGGCAGCACCTATCCCGAGATGAAGCTGGTTGCGCGCCAGGCGACGAACCAGGATGCCAATGCAGCTTATCAGGCGGTCTCGGCCATGCTTCAGGCCAATCCGAACCTCGGGGCCTTGTGGATCCCGGAGGCCGGCTCGGCCGAAGGCGCGGTGACGGCGGTTCTGGAAGCCAAGAAGAATGTGCTGATCATCCACGCGGACATCACGCCCACCACGCTCGATCACATCAAGGCAGGCAATATCCACATGGCCATCAACCCAAACCAGGGCGTTCAGGGCTTCATGGGTTTCGTCAACACCTTCCTTGGTGCCCATCCCGATCTGCTGGATCCGTTCAACGACTACAAGCTGTCGGGTTTCAATCCGCTTCAGGTCCCGTCGATGGACAATGGCTTTGCGGTCATCACCAAGGCCAATGCAGATGCCTTCGACCTCAATGAATACATGAAAAACCGCTGATTTCGCGGCAATCGTCCCGGCAGGCAATATTGTTGCCGGGACGAAAAATATCGATGGCACTGCGAGGGCGGAGGGCGTGATGGGTGAGGTTATTCTTGATATCGAGGACGTGCACAAATCCTTCGGGCCGGTCCACGCGCTTCGCGGAGCCCGTCTGCAATTGAGAATAGGTGAGATCCATGCGCTCGTCGGGGAAAACGGCGCTGGTAAATCCACCTTGATGCACATCATCGACGGCATCCTGCAGCCCGATTCCGGCGAGATCAGGCTCGATGGCCGCAAGGTGCGTATCGCGTCTCCGAACGAGGCCCACAAGCTGGGCATCGGCTTCGTGCATCAGGAGATCGCGCTCTGCCCGGAAATTTCCGTCGCCGAGAACATGTATATGTCGGAGACCAATTCCAGCCCGGCATGGTTCATGCGCTATGCCGATATCAATCACCGGGCGGCGGCGGTGCTCCGCGAATTGAGCGACATCGACCCTACGGTGAAGGCTGGCAGCCTGTCGATTTCCCAGCAGCAGATCGTCGAGATCGCCAAGGCGCTGACGCTCGATTGCCGCATTCTGATCCTGGACGAGCCCACGGCCGCGCTGACGGAAACCGAGGCAAAGATCCTGTTTCGTATCATGCATCGGCTGGCCGACAAGGGTATCGCCATCATCTACATCTCGCATCGCATGGCCGAGATCTTCGAGCATTGCGATCGCATCACCATCATGCGCGACGGTTGCCATGTGCGCACCGCCGATGTTGCCGAGATCACCCAGGAAGAGGTGATCAACAGCATGGTCGGGCGGGTGTTGAGCAATCTTTATCCGGCCAAGCAGGCCGAGGAGGAACGCTCCGGCAGGGTGATCCTGTCGGTGCGCGGCCTTAGCGAAAGCAGGCGGATTTTCGACGTCGGCTTCGATCTGCACGAGGGCGAGATCCTCGGCCTTGCCGGGCTGATCGGTGCGGGCCGCAGCGAGATCGTCCGCGGCATCTGCCGGCTGGAGGGCCGGGCCAGCGGCGAGATTGCGCTCAACGGCCGCGTTCTGCAGCTGCACGACTATCGCGACAGCATCCGTGAGGGGATCGTCTACCTGTCGGAGGACCGCAAGAGCGACGGCCTGTTTCTCGACATGTCGATTGCCGCGAATGTCTCGGCGCTCGACATCGACCTGATTTCCAACGGCATGGGGCTGATCGAAAGACGGCGCGAACAGGCGCGGGCACGGGAACTCGGCCAGCGACTGCAGTTGCGGGCCAACAGTGTCGACGATCCGGTCTCGTCGCTCAGCGGCGGCAACCAGCAGAAGGTGGCGCTGGCAAAGATGCTGTCGGTCAATCCCAGGGTAATATTTTTGGATGAGCCGACGCGCGGCGTCGATGTCGGCGCCAAGGCGGAAATCCATCGCCAGTTGCGCGCGCTCGTGCGCGAAGGCGTCGGCATTGTCGTCATCTCGTCGGAATTGCCGGAACTGATCGGCATCAGTGACCGCATTCTCGTGGTGCGGGAGGGGCGCATCGCGGGAGAGGTGCGCGGCGACGACATGACGGAGGAAAAAATCATGCATCTGGCGTCGATCGATATCGGTCCGGCAGCGGCACATGGCTGAGGGAGTGAGGGGCATGTTAGCAACACAGGAACAACAGTCCGGCAATATGCGAGCGATCCGCCGGATCGGCTGGCTCGACACTATGATCAGGGCGCGGGAAACGGGTCTGATCCTCATCATCGTGACGCTGTTTTGCGTGATGTCGCTGATATCGCCATATTTCCTGACGGTGGAGAACATCAGGGCCATGGCCATGGCGTTTGCGGTGGAAGGCATCGTGGTGGTCGGCATGACCATCCTGCTGATCTCCGGCGGCATCGACCTCTCAGTCGGTTCCGTCACGGCGCTGGCCATGGTCGCCGGCGGTTGGCTGTTTCTCAACGGGGTGGATCCCTGGGCCGCCGCGGCGATGGCGATCGCCCTGACGACGGCCATCGGCATGGCCATGGGCTTCCTGACCACTGTCGTCGGGCTGCATCATTTCATCGTCTCGCTCGCCGTGATGGTGATTGCCCGCGGCGTCTGCCTGCTGGCAACGGGCGGACGGCCGCTCGGCCTCTATTCGCTGCCGCCGGAATTCAAGTTCATCGGCCAGGGCACGATCCAGAACATTCCGCTCGTCATCATCATCTTCGTGGTTGTTGTCGTGACGTTCGACCTGCTGCTGCGCCGCACGGCCGCCTTTCGCAAGGTGTTCTACACCGGCAGCAATCCGAAGGCGGCGGCCTATTCCGGCATCCGGGTCGGCCGGGTGATTTTCGCAACGACGACGCTCTGCTCGACGCTTTGCGGCGTGGCCGGTGTGATCTACATGGCGCGTTTTGGCTCTGCCCAGCCGAGCTTTGGCATAGGCATGGAACTCAACGTGATTGCGGCGGCCGTCATCGGCGGCGCCAGCCTCTCGGGCGGATCGGGAACCATTCTCGGCGCCATCCTTGGTGCAGTGCTGTTGTCCATGGTGTCGAGTTCGCTCGCCTTGCTCAATGTGTCAGTCTATTGGCAGGACATCATTCGCGGCAGCATATTGCTGGGGGCGGTGCTGTTCGACCACTACCTCGTCAAGCGCCGCCGCTGAGAACTGTTCAGGGAAACGAGAGATTTCGACTATGGCGGATATCAGGGAAGACTTCGACCAGCAGCGGCAGATGTATTCGGTGCTCGTGCTGCATTTCATCGAAGGTTTGAAGCAGTCGGAAATTGCCGAGCGGCTCAATCTCTCCCATTCGAAGGTCAACCGGCTGATCGCGACGGGGCGCAAGGCCGGCATGGTCAAGATTGCCATATCGAGCCCCTACCAGCGGCTTGTCGATTTGGAGAACGATCTGGTCAGCGGTTTTTCTCTGCGGCATTCCGTGGTGACGCCGACCGTATCGGACAATCCCGAAACGACGCTGCAGATGGTTGGCCGGGTTGCGGCAGGCCACCTGCTGGAAACTCTGCGCGATGGAGACATCATCGCCATTACCGGCGGCAAGGCGGTGAGCGCCGTGGTCGAAAATCTCGAGGCAGAGCGCCGTTTCGATGTCCGGGTTGTGCCGGTAACAGGCGGGGTCCAGGGCAAGCACTATACCGACGTCAATCATCTAGCGACGCAACTGGCCGAAAAGCTTGGCGGTAGTGCATCACTGGTGCACGCACCGCTGTTTGCCGAAGACGCCGAGCAGCGCGACCTGCTGATGAACATGGCATCGATCCGGGAGGTCTTTGATCTTGCGCGGAGCGCGACGGTTGCCCTGGTCGGAATCGGCTCGGTCGAGGCGCCGGGCTCGGGGTATTACGATCTGTTGCCGGACCCGGCACGCGGCGGCAAGGCACTGGTCGATGCCGGCATATCGGGAGAGTTCCTGGCGCATCTGATCAGCGCCGACGGATCATTGGCCGATATCGACCTGAACTCCCGGGTTGTGGCCCTTGCGCCGGGACAGTTCGTCAATTGCCGAAACACCATCGGCGTTGCTGCGGGGGACTATAAAGCCGGCCCCGTCGCGGCAGCGCTTGCCGGGCGCTACCTGACCTCGCTCGTCGTCGACGAGGCGGTCGCCAGACATATCATTGCCAATATCGGAGTGGGGGACCATGACTAGCAACGCGGTTAAGAAGAGGTCCATCGGGACCAGCGGCATCGAGGCATCCGTGGTCGGGCTGGGAACCTGGGCGATCGGCGGCTGGATGTGGGGCGGCACCGACGAGCAGCAGTCGATCGCCGCGATCCAGGCATCCATCGATGAAGGCATATCGCTGATCGATACCGCACCGGCCTATGGCATGGGCCTGTCGGAAACCATCGTCGGCAAGGCCATCAGGGGCAGGCGCGACGCGGTGGTGCTGGCGACCAAATGCGGTCTTGTCTGGCACACGACCAAGGGCGAATATTTCTTCGACCAGGACGGCAAACCCGTCCACCGCTATCTCGGGGCGGACTCCATCGCGCACGAGGTCGAGCAAAGCCTGAAGCGGCTCGGCACCGATTACATCGACCACTACATCACCCATTGGCAGGATCCGACCACGCCGATTGCCGATACGATGGAGACCCTGATCCGCCTGAAGGAGCAGGGCAAGATCCGCTCGATCGGCGCCAGCAACGTCTCCCCGGAAGATCTGAAGGCCTATATCGGAAGCGGTGAGATCGATGCGATCCAGGAGGAATATTCCATGGTTCGCCGCGATATCGAAAAGACGCTGTTGCCGATTGCGAAAGCCAACAATGTCTCGGTCCTCAGCTACTCTTCGCTGGCGTTGGGGCTGCTGTCGGGCAAGGTCGGCCCTGACCGCATCTTTGCGGCCGATGACCAGCGCCAGGGCAATCCCCGCTTCAGCCAGGCGAACCGGCAGAAGGTGGCGCATCTGGTTGGTGATATCGCGCCGATTGCCGAGGCACATGATGTATCCATCGCCCAACTGGTGATCGCCTGGACGGTGCATCAGCCGGGCATCACCTTCTCGCTCTGCGGCGCGCGCGATGCGGTGCAGGCGCGGGAGAATGCCGCCGCGGCGCGGCTGACGCTCGCCGATGACGAACGCGTCTTTATCGGTGAGGCGGTCGATCGGCATCTGGTCGATCTCGACCACTAGCTTCGACCTACAATATTTGAACCTTGGGACACCGGCAGCAAACCGGTGAATGGGATTACTATGCCCACATTTCGCAACGATGCCATCAGGCGCATCCGACAGGACGGTGATTTCGATGCCGTGGTTGTCGGGGGAGGGATCAACGGGATCGCCACCTATCGCGACCTGGCGCTTCAGGGGCTGCGCGTGCTTCTGGTCGAGCGCTCCGATTTCGCATCCGGTTGCAGCGCTGCCCCGTCCCGTATGATTCATGGTGGCCTGAGGTATCTGGAAAATGGCGAGTTCAGCCTCGTGGCGGAATCCCTGCGTGAACGGGATGCCCTTCTGACCCTTGCCCCGCACATGGTCCATGCGCTGCCGACGACGATCCCGATCATGTCGGTGTTCAGCGGGCTGTTCAACGCCGCTGCCGCGTTTGCCGGATCGAGCGGCAAGCCGACCAGCCGCGGCGCCGTGGCCATCAAGATCGGCCTGGCACTCTACGATTTCGTCACGCGCAAGAAGCGCCTGCTGCCACGGCATGAATTCAGAGGCCGAGACAAGACCTTGGCGCGATGGCCGGCGCTGACCGCGAACTTGCGCTACTCAGCAACCTATTACGACGCCTGGATCCGTCAGCCGGAGCGGCTTGCGGTCGAGTTGGTGACCGATACACGGCGGGATGCGCCGCAGGCGATCGCGCTGAACTATGCCGAACTGGAACGTGGCTCAGACGGCTACCGGCTGCGCGTCGAAGGCGTCGACGAGGCCATGGTGGTCAGGCCGCGCATCATCGTCAATGCGACCGGTGCCTGGATTGATCAGACGGCGCGAACGCTTGGCATGGAACGCGCGGCGGAACAGCCTGTCGTGTCGGGCACGAAGGGCTCGCATCTGATCCTCGACAACGCAGCGCTTCACAAGGCCCTGAATGGCCACATGATCTTCTTTGAAAATACCGACAACCGCGTCTGCATCCTGTTTCCCTATCTCGGTCGCGTGCTGGCGGGTTCCACCGATATCAAGGTGGAGCGTCCCGCCAAGGTGCGATGCGAGCCGGAGGAACGCGACTACATTCTCGACGCCATCCGTTACGTGTTTCCCAAGATCGCCATCGCGACCTCGGACATCGTCTTCAGCTTCAGTGGCATTCGCCCGTTGCCGCGCAGCGATGCCGAGTTTACCGGCCGCATCTCGCGCAGCCATTTCGTCCATCGCATCGAAGGCGATCCGCCGCAGCTGTGCATGGTAGGCGGCAAATGGACGACATTCCGCGCCTTTGCGGAACAGACGGCCGATGAGGCGCTGGCGTATCTCGGACGGCCGCGCGTCACCGGAACGTCGACGCGGCCGATCGGCGGAGGCCGCAATTTTCCCGGCTCCAGCGGTCAGCTGGCCGATAGGCTCGAGCGCGATTTTCCGATCGACAGGGCGCGGGCCGAGCACCTGGCCGAAACCTATGGCTCCCAGGCCGTCGACCTCATTACTTTCTGCGCCGCGCGAGCCGACGACCGTCCGCTGGCGGCGAGCCTGCCGGTCACGGAGGCCGAAATCGTGTGGTTGATCCGCCGGGAAGCGGTTCGCCATCTCGGCGACATCGTCCTGCGACGCACGGCCTTGGCGATCACCGGCGAGATCAGCCTCGACATCATCGTGTCGCTGGCAAGGATCGCCGCAAGCGAACTCGGTTGGAGCGAGGAGCAGGCAGCCCTCGAGCAAAGTCAGCTGATCACTGAACTGGACGTCTTCCACGGCGTCTCCAAGGACATTCTCGAAAACAGATGCAAGGAAGGTCAAGATGACACGAATTTCGCACAAAGCACGCCTGAACCGTCTCTTTCGGAACGGCGGCTGCCTTGATGTTGCTGTCGATCACGGCGTTTGCAACGAGCCGAGCTTCCTGGTCGGACTGGAAAACATGGACATGGTGATCGACAGGCTGGTCGATGCCGGACCCGACGCGATCCAGTTGGCCTATGGACAGGCCGACCTGTTGCAGAACCGCCCCGGTCGTGACAAGCCGGCACTGGTCATGCGCATCGACATGGGAAATCCCTACAATGCGACGCGCCACCGTGTGATGTGGTCGCAGTTGCAGAACCGTGACGAGCCGTTGATCGGCGCGCTGGAAATGGATGCAGCCTGCGTGGTGGTAAACCTGTTCATGCTGCCGGACGAGCCCGAACTGTTTCGCCAATGCGTGGAAAACATCAGCCGGGTGCGGGCCGATTGCCATCGATACGGCATGCCGCTGATGATCGAGCCGCTGGTCATGCTGCCCAATGATGTGAGGGGTGGCTATCAGGTGGATGGCGATGCGGAGAAGATCGTCACCCTGGTTCGCCTCGCCTCGGAAATGGGTGCCGACATCATCAAGGCCGACCCGACCGGCAATCCGGAGGATTTCCACCGGGTCATCGAGGCGGCGCGCTGCCCGGTACTGGTGCGCGGCGGCGGCAAGGAGGATCTGCGCGCCGTCCTGACAAAATCGGCGGCCTTGATCGCCCAGGGCGCAAACGGCATGGTCTATGGCCGCAACATCTATCAACATGACAATCCAAAGGCCGTGGTTTCGGCGCTGATGGCGATCATCCATCAGGGCGCCAGCGGCGACGAAGCGTGGGACATATACAATCGTGGCTGATGATATCTTTCTCCTGGGCCTCGACGCAGGCAATACCGTCATCAAGGCCGTGCTCTTCGACCGGCAGGGACGTCAGATTGCCCATCACGCCATTGACGGAAAATCGACCTATCCGTTTCCCGGCCAGGTGGAGCGCGACCTTGGCGAGCTCTGGCGCAATTGCTGCGAGGCAATCCGTGAATTGCTGGCGCTTTCCGGCGTGAAGCCAGGATCCATCGCCGGCATCGGCTGCGCCGGCCATGGCAATGGGCTCTATCTGCTGGACCGGAAGCATGAGCCTTTGCTCGGCATCCAGTCGCTCGATAGCCGCGCAGCTCTTGTCGCCCAGGAGATCAATGCGCAAACCGGCGCGGCCTTGCAGCACCGCTGCCTGCAACGTCCCTGGCCATCCCAGACGCCAAGCCTGCTGGCATGGGTCAAGCGTCACGCACCGGAGGCTTATGCGGCCACTGGCTCGGTGTTGTTCTCGAAGGATTACGTCAACTTCCGGCTGACCGGACAGTTGGCCAGCGATATTTCCGATCTCAGCGGTGCCGGCCTTCTGAACATGCCTGAGGGTACGCTGGATCGGGAACTGCTTGGTCTCTATGGCCTGGAGGACGCCCTGCCGCTATTTGCCCGGCCGGTCGATTCCTGCGAGATCGTCGGTCATGTGACGGCAGAGGCCGCAGCGTTGACGGGGCTTGCCGAGGGCACGCCGGTGATCGGCGGCTTCTTCGACGTCGTCTCCAGCGCCATGGGGTCTGGCGTGGTGCGGCCGGGGGAAGCTTCGATCATCGCCGGCACCTGGGGTATCAACCAGGTCTTTGCCGCGGCACCGGTGCAAAGCCCCGATGTCTTCATGGTGGCGACCTTTGGCAGGGATCGCTACGTCAATATCGAGTCCAGTGCCACCTCGGCCGCCAATCTGGAATGGTATGTGCACCGGCTGCTCGGCAGCCATGGCGAGCCGGCCTTCGATCGCTGCAACGCCGCCGTCGCTTCCGTGTCGCCGGCGGCGGACGATCCGTTTTTTCATCCGTTCATCTTTGGCTCGCGGCTCGGCGCAGAGTTTCGCGGCGGCTTCTACGGGCTGGCCGGCTGGCATGGCGAGGGGCATATGCTGCGCGCCTTGTTCGAGGGCGTCTGCTTCGAACACCGCCGACATATCGATGTCCTGCGCTCGGCGGGCCTTGCCGTCGATGCCGCGGTCATGTCGGGCGGCGGTGCGCGCAGCCCCCATTGGCCGCAGATCATGGCCGATGTGCTGGGTCTACCGATCGGTGTTGCCGAGGCCCGCGAAACCGGTGCGCTCGGCGCCGCCATCGGGGCTGCCGTGGCAGTCGGCCTCCATCCGGATTTCGAGACGGCGGTGTCGACCATGACCCGTGTGGAGCGGAGCCATGAGCCGGACCCGGATCTGCGTGAACATTATGAGCGTCGCTACGCTCTCTATGGGCAATTGACGGATCGGATGCGTGACTTCTGGTCGACATTGAAGGTATGAGGCCGGCCTTCCGCTACCCTCTCGAATACAGTCAGCTGCCGTGCAACGGTGAAAGGGCATGCCATGTCGCAAGCAAATCGGCTTGAGGGCACTTACGACTACATCATCATCGGAGCCGGAACGGCGGGCTGTGTGCTTGCGGCGCGGCTGACGGAAGATCCCTCGGTTCGTGTGCTGCTGTTGGAAGCCGGAGGTTCGGACCTCTACCATTGGGTTCAGATCCCGGTGGGCTATCTCTATTGCATCGGCAATCCACGCACCGACTGGATGATGACGACAGCCGCCGAGCCCGGGCTCAACGGCCGGAGCCTCGCCTATCCGCGCGGCAAGGTATTGGGTGGCTGCTCCTCCATCAACGGAATGATCTACATGCGCGGTCAGGCCAGCGACTACGATGGCTGGCGCGATCTCGGCAATGCCGGCTGGGGCTGGTCCGATGTCCTGCCATATTTCCGGAAATCGGAAGACCATCATGGCGGGGAAAACGACCTGCACGGCGCCGGCGGCGAGTGGAAGGTCAGCCGCCAGCGTCTGCGCTGGGATATTCTGGAAGCGGTGCAGAAGGGTGCACAGGAGTTCGGCATTCAACCCCGCGCCGATTTCAACGATGGCAACAACGAAGGTTCGGGTTTCTTCGAGGTCAACCAGCACAGGGGCATGCGCTGGAATGCAGCCCGCGGCTTTCTGCGCGGCGCGCTGAAACGCGGAAACCTGCGTCTGATCAAACATGCACTGGTGCAGCAGCTGACCATTGCCGACAAACGTGTCGGCGGTGCGCGCTTTCGCACGCCCGGTGGCGAGTTTACCGCTGAGGCGTCTGCCGAGGTGATCCTCGCTGCGGGCGCGATCAATTCGCCAAAGCTGCTCGAGCTGTCAGGTATCGGCAATGGTGACATGCTGCGCAACCTTGGCATAGCGGTGGCCCTTGACCGCCCCGGTGTTGGCGAAAACCTGCAGGATCACCTGCAGATCCGCACCGTCTACAAGGTCAGAAACACGCTGACGCTGAACCAGCTCTCCAACAGCGCGGCCGGCAAATTGAAAATCGCCGGCGAATATCTGCTGCGCCGCTCGGGGCCAATGTCGATGGCGCCTAGCCAGTTCGGCATGTTCACGCGCTCCGGCCCCGAGGAGACTACGCCGGATATAGAATATCACGTCCAGCCCTTGTCGACCAATCGGCTGGGGGAGCCGCTGCACTCCTTTCCGGCCATCACGATGTCGGTATGTCAGCTGCGGCCGACAAGCCGTGGCACCTGCCACATCACCGGCAGTGACGCGGCCGTTCAGCCGGAAATCCGCCCGAACTATCTGTCCACGGATCACGACCGGCACGTGGCGATCTCTGCAATAAGGCAGGCTCGCCGCATCATGACGGCGCAGGCGCTGCAGCGGTATCAACCGGCGGAGATGCTGCCCGGCATCGAATACCAGGACGACGAGGCCCTGATCCGGCGCGCCGGCGATATTGCGACGACGATCTTTCACCCGGTCGGCACTTGCCGCATGGGCGCGGATGCCGACGCAGTCGTTGATCCCTCGCTTCGGGTCGCAGGCCTTGACGGACTTCGGATCGTTGATGCTTCGATCATGCCCCGCATTGTCTCTGGCAATACAGCATCACCGGTGGTGATGATCGCGGAAAAGGCGGCCGACCTTATTCGCCGCGGCCGAAAGCTATGAAGGCGAAAACAAGCACATTGCTGTAGCGCGCATAGCTTCGCGTGTTGTCGCTGCGTCACGTTTCGCTCGTGCTGAAATCTCGTGAAAATGGGGGGTGCGGTGGATGCGGGCGCCGGTCTTCCTGCGGCATCGAAATGGCGGCTTCAACTATTCGTCGGCGGGATGTCCCGGGATCGTGATGTCCACACGAAGCCCGCCGGTCGCGGTGTTGGTGGCCGTTGCACTGCCGCCATGCCATTCCGCGGCGCGGCGCGTGATGGCGAGGCCGAGGCCAAACCCCGCCCGCGTGGTCGCGGTTAAACTCTGAGAGAAAGGTTGGAAAATGGTCTCCAACTCGGCCTCCGGAACTCCGAAGCCTTCATCTTCGATCGAAAGCAGCAGTTGCTGGTCATGTATCTCTGCCGTGACCAGCACCAAAGTGCCGGCTTCGGTATGTGTGATCGCGTTGCGGATGACGTTTTCGATCGCGCGGTAAATCAGCTCGCCGTTGACCGACGCGATGAAGGAATCCACTCCTTTGTATTGCACGATGATACCACGGGCCTGCGCTTCAAAGCCGGCGTCTTCCACAATCTCGCGCGCGAGGTCGACAACATCCAGGGTCTGTCGCTCAAATCGCGGCGAACTGCGTTCAGACAGCCGAGCAAGCGTCAGGATTTCGCCCACCAATTCATCGAGGCGCTCGACCTCCCGCCCCATGCGTTCGACCATCGCGGTCAAGCGCGCGGGGTTCTGCTGCAAAACACCGATGGCCGCCTGGAGCCGTGACAATGGCGAGCGCAACTCGTGGGAGACGTCATGGAATAGCTGCCGCTGTGCAACCTGCAGTTCCTGCAGTCGCGTCGCGGTAATGTCCAGGTCATGCGCCAGAGACGTGATTTCGTCGCGTTTGCTGCCGATCGTATGGGCGATGCGAACATCCAGTTGACCATTTGCCAGAGCGCGCAGTCCGTAGCGAAGCTGCTCGACAGGCGTGATGAAATAGCGGGCAAGCCAGTATGCCGCGGCAGCCGCCGCCAGCAGCGCCGCCAGCCAGGGAACTGTTCGCGGCCATACCCTGGAGATCGCGCTCTGCGCTGACGCAGCAATCTGAACGCGGTAGCAATCTCCGTTGCTGACGGCATTTCGCACGAGATCATCGGCTGCGATTGAGACGCAGTCGATAGCCAAGCCGATCGGAGTGACGCTGATCGGGATATTGCGGCCGGTTCTTTGCATGGCCGCCATCAGATTTGTTGCTGCATCCAAACCTTGTGACTGCAGAACCTGCGCTGTGGTTTCCAACGCAAGGGTCTGCTCGCGGTTGGCGACCTCTTCCTCGAAGGGGGACTGAAACAATGTACTGATGGCAAACAACAGCGCGATCGACCCTGCCATGGCCAACCAGACGACACTGAAGAACTTCCAGAACAGTCGACGCATTGTTAGCCTTCCAGAAGCTGATAACCACGGCCCCTGACAGCCTGTATCCAGGACTGTCCGTCTGCGCGTGCCCCGAGCTTTTGCCGAATACTGCTGATGTGGACATCAATCCGCCGGTCGAATGCCGTCAACGGCCTGCCAAATGCGCGAAGCGATATCTCCTGCTTGGATACAAGTTGGCCTGCAGAGCGGACGAGCACCTCCAGCAGGCTGAACTCCGTGCCGGTCAGTTCAAGTGGCGTACCATGCCACTCGGCTCTCCGGTTCGATGGAAAGAGAACCAGCGCGCCAGTCTTAAGTTCTTCGGCTGAGCCATCCCGTTCGGCTCGACCGGAGCGACGCAGAATCGCCCGGATCCGCGCCGCCAGTTCGCCCGGGGAACAGGGCTTGGCAACATAGTCGTCCGCGCCGAGGTTGAGACCGGAAATACGATCGACATCGTCCCCGCGCGCGGTCAGCATGAGGACCGGCACGTCGCTCACCTGGCGGATTTTGCGAAGGGCCTCGATGCCATTCATTCGAGGCATCATGATATCAAGCACAATGATGTCGGTTGCCGACGACATTGCCTCCGCGACACCAATCCGGCCATCTACAGTCGTTTCGACGGCGAAACCTTCTTCGGTCAGGTATTCGCTGAGCAAATTCGTCAGCTCTATGTCGTCATCGATCAAAAGCACCTTGGTCATCAGTCGCATCCGTCAGGTCGATGCAGCCACCATTAGGGCCTTCAGTCCGCAAATACAGCACTTTTACCTAACTTTACATGTTCTTGACCGACATTAACATCGCGATCCCTATAGTGCGGCCGACAGCTTTCGAGGCGGCACGGATCCCATGCGCATAGTCCCTTCTTCAATTTCGATATTCGCCACAGTGGCGTTGCTCACCGGCTGCACGAGCTTGAGCGAACTGAAACCTTCGACGTCTGCAGTCGCCGCCTATTGGCATGCGACATTGCCCCATGGCGGTCGTTCGGCCGATCTGGCGGCCTGGTGGGAGAGCTTCAACGACCCAGCGCTGAGCGGATTGTTGGGCCTTGCGGAGCGCGAGAACCCAACCGTCCAGGAGGCGGTCGCCAATATCGACAAAGCGAGGGCCACACTCGATAGCGCCAGAGCCGGACTTTTCCCGTCGCTTGATGGCTCGGCCTCCGCCACGCGCGGAGGCAACAAGGGCGACGATATCAACAAGGTTACGGCCGGCACCAGCAAGGAAGGTGCTCTCGATGCCGCCTGGGAGCTTGATCTCTTCGGCAAGACCAAGAAGGAGGCAGCGGCTGCGGCGTTGCGCGCCGAGGGGCAAGTCTGGTCGTGGCACGACGCCCGGGTGTCCGTTGCGGCAGAAGTCGGCGATTATTATGTCCAATATCGCGCTTGCCGCCAACTGGAATGGCTTTACCTCGATGAACTTGCTTCGCAACGAGAAACCATCCGCGTGACGGAGAAATCGTCGGATTCGGGGTTCACCTCGACGGCTGATCTGGCACTTGCCCGTGCGAGTGCCGCAGCATCCTCGTCCAGCCTGACGGCTCAGCGCGGGGAGTGCCAGATCATTGTCAAATCGCTTGTCCAGCTGACGGGCGGCGATGAGCTCGTCGTCAGAAAACTGCTGGATGAGGGAAAGAGCCGCATTCCTCAGCCATCTGCATTGCGCATAACGTCCGTGCCCGCGGAGGTGCTGAGACAGAGGCCGGACATCAATGCCCTGGAAGCCGAAGTCGCCGCAACGATCGCTGACGTCGGTGCAGCAAAAGCAGATTTGTACCCCAGCCTCAGCTTGAGCGGATCGATTTCAATCAGCGAGTCAACCGTAACTGGCCGCTCGATCCCATGGTCGTTCGGCCCCGCACTCTCGATCCCTCTGCTTGACGGCGGGGCAAGAAGAGCTGCTGTCAGAAGTGCCGTCGCGGATTACGACATCGCGGTCGCAAGTTACAAGTCCGGCGTCTTGACGGCTGTCGCCGATGTCGAGACGGCGCTCATTCAGGTCAATACAGCTTTGCTGAGGATCGCCGATGCCAAGGCTGCGGCTGACAACTATCAGAGCTACTTCAGCTCGATTGACAAGAACTGGAAGTCCGGCGGGGTCAGTATCCTCGACCGTGAAGAAGCCCGGCGTTCTGCACAGTCTTCGGCCATCACCCTCATCGAAATCAGGCGCGACGCGGTCAGGTACTGGATCGCACTCTACAAGTCTCTGGGAGGCGGATGGTCCGCCCCGGATACCGTCGCAATTGCCTCTGTCAACGGAATACACTGATGCGTAGATTTGCCCTCCTTCCTGTCGCGACTGTGCTTGCCTGCGCATCCTGTTTTGCGCTCAACACGACGGCCCAAGGCCAGGAAGCCGAACAGAATAGTGCCCAGGCAGCGGCTTTGACTGTCAGCGTCTCCAAACCGGAGGCTGTGGTATGGCCGGTGACCATTCCGGCAAGCGGACGTCTTGCTGCATGGCATGAGGCGGTCATTGCCGCCGAAGTCAGCGGGCAAAGGATCATTCATGTCTCCACGGATGTCGGTGCTTTCGTCAAGAAAGGCGACCTGCTCGTGCAGTTTGCCCCCGAGACCGCGCAAGCGGAGCTCGAACAACAGCAAGCGGCCGTCGAACAGGCTGAAGCCGATCTTGAGCAAGCGACAGCGAACGCTGACCGTGCACGTGGACTGACAGGCTCCGGCGCGCTGTCGAACCAGCAGACCACGGAATATCTGATCACGGAGCGTAAAGCGAAAGCCGAACTCGCGTCAGCGCGTGCAGCCCTGGCATCCGCCCAGCTGACATTCGACCGTACCAAGATCTATGCGATCGATGATGGCGTGATTTCCGAACGTTCGGCATCCCTGGGCAAGGTCGTCACGGCAGGCGACGAGTTGTTCAAGTTGATCCGACAGAACAGGGTCGAATGGCAGGCCGAGTTGCCACTCAAGTTACTGCTGAATGTAGAGGAAGGCACAAAGGCGATCATCCCAACACCGGTCGGCGAGGTGAGGGGGGAGGTCAGGCTGATCGCGCCGACGACATCGACGGACAATGGTCGGGTGACGGTCTATGTCACCTTGCATCCGGATGCAGGCATGCCATCGCCAAAGACGGGCATTCTGGTCAGTGGCTATTTTGAATTTGATCGCACCGATGCACTCACGGTGCCGGCGACCGCCGTCGTCATGCGGGACGGCTTTTCCTACGTTTACATCGTGAATGACGCCGACCAGCCGACAGTCGCGCGCAAGCGGGTTGAAACCGGCCGTCGCCAGGATGACCGTGTCGAGATCGTTTCGGGATTGGAGCAGACCGATACGGTGGTGACAGCAGGCGGTGCATTCCTCGCAGACGGCTCAGTCGTTCGGGTATCACAGGCGTCCGAACTGTCCAAGATGGAGGAAGCGAAGTGAACTTCTCCTCGTGGTCCATCCGTAATCCCGTTCCGCCGATCCTGCTTTTTGTTCTGTTGACCGCCTGCGGCCTATGGGCCTTCAACCGGCTCGACATCCAGAACTTTCCCGATATGGATCTTCCGACGATCGAGATCAGCGCTTCGCTCGACGGGGCGGCGGCGGCACAGCTCGAGACCGAAGTGGCACGCAAGATCGAAGACGAACTGACCGGCCTTACCCAGCTGGATTCCGTCACCACGACAATCACCGACGGCTCGGTGAGCATTTCCGTGGCGTTCGAGGTCGGAAAAGACACGCAGGAAGCGCTGGATGAGGTCAAAAGCGCGGTCGATCAGGCGCAAGACGATCTGCCGGAAGAAATGAATGCACCAACCGTTGCGAAACAGTCTTTGAACGCATCGCCGCTGATTACCTATGTCGTGCGGTCCGACACCTTGAATGAGGCGGAACTCTCGTGGTTCATCGACAACGAAATGTCACGCGCGCTGATGGCCGTGGATGGCGTTGGCGAAGTTGGTCGCCTGGGCGGTGTCGACAGAGAAGTCCGGGTAGAGCTGAACGCAAACCTGCTCGATGGCCTCGGCCTCACCGCAAATGACGTCAACGGGCAACTCGAAGCGGTGCAATCCGATCTCTCTGGCGGCAAGGGACGCGTTGGCGGTGAAAGCCAGTCCGTCCGAACGCTGGCGGCTGCCGACAGCGCCGATCAGCTGAGCGCAACGCCAATTCCTCTGCCGAAAGGCAGCTGGGTTCGATTGGACGAACTCGGCACAGTGACGGATACCCACAGCGATCTTACCTCGCTTGCATACCTGAACGGCAAACCCGTCATTGCGGCCCAGATCAAGCGCTCCAAGGGATACTCGGATATTGCCGTTACCGACCATGTCCGCGAGGCGATGCAGGTTTTTGCAGCAGCCAATCCGCGTGTCGTGATCGAAGAGGCCTACAACACGATCGTGCCGACCGAGCAGAATTATGAGTCGTCCATGCACATGGTCTACGAGGGGGCGATCATTGCAATCTTCGTTGTCTGGCTGTTCCTGCGCGATTGGCGTGCGACGCTTCTGGCCGCAGTTGCTTTGCCGCTGTCGATTATACCCACGTTCCTTGTGATGTATCTCCTTGACTACACGTTGAACACGATCACGCTCCTGGCGTTGTCCCTCGTCGTTGGAATTCTCGTCGATGATGCGATTGTCGAGATCGAAAACATCGAGCGGCATCTCAACATGGGTAAGACCCCATTCGAGGCCGCGATGGAGGCGGCGGATGAAATCGGGTTGGCAGTTATCGCCACCACCTTCACTCTGGTCGCCGTGTTTTTGCCAACGGCCTTCATGGGCGGCATTCCCGGCATCATCTTCAAGCAGTTCGGGATTACCGCATCTGTCGCCGTTCTTGCCTCTCTTGTCGTGGCGCGGCTGGTCACGCCGATGATGGCTGCATATCTGATGAAGGCAACCGGCAAGACGCATGAAGAGGACGGCCGCCTGATGCGTGGCTATCTTTGGCTTGTCAAAGGCGCTCTTCGGCATCGCTGGATCCCGGTGCTGGGAACTGCAGGGTTCCTGGCCTTCTCGGCTGTGCTGCTCAGCAATCTGTCCACGGGCTTCTTCCCGGCGTCGGATGATGGACAGACCCAGGTCTCCATCACTGCGCCTCCCGGATCGACGATTGAAACGACCGACGCTGCGGCACAAACGGCGTCAAAGATCATCGCTGGCGTGGATCACGTTACCTCGGTGTTCCAGGCAACGGGCACAGCATCCACCGGCGGCATGAACAGCACGTCGAGTTCGAGCACCGACAGCGCCACGATCGTGGTCAATCTCACGCCCATCGACGACCGCGATGTCAAACAATCGCAAATCGAAGACGACTTGCGCCAAGCGCTGGAGACGCTGCCCGGGATACGCATGGAAATCGGCTCCGGAGGAAATGGTACACAGCTCACTCTCACCCTGGCAGGCGATGATTCCGATCTGCTGGAGCAGGCAGCCGGTAGCCTGGAGGCTGACTTGCGCACTCTTTCCGGTATCGGCAATGTGACGTCGTCTGCTGCCAGGCAGGCGCCTGAGGTCACCATAAAGCCGGACCTGGCGGAAGCGGCGTCTCTGGGTGTCACGTCCCAAGCGATCGCCGAGGCCATTCGGGTCGCGACATCCGGCGCCTATGATGCCGCGTTGTCCCAGCTCAATCTGCCGGAGCGGCAGGTGCCGATCCGGGTGATGCTCGATGCAACCAGCAGGCAGACCCTCGATGCGATATCTCTCATTCCCGTTGAGGGCCTGGAGGGGAACGTGACGCTCGGCGCTGTTGCAGATATCTCCATGGGCTCGAGCCCAAGTCAAATCGATCGTCTCGACCGGTCGCGGAATGTCTCGCTCACCATCGAACTGAATGGCAGGAGCCTGTCCGAGGTCACGGCGGAGGCGGCCCAACTGCCCAGCTATCAAAACCTGCCCCAGGGCGTGAAATTCGTGGAGCAGGGCGAGTTGAAGCGTCAGAGCGAGTTGTTCACCAGTTTTGGCACGGCAATGGCAATCGGAATCTTCTGCGTATACGCTGTTCTTGTGCTGCTATTCCATGACTTCTTACAGCCTGTGACGATCCTGATGGCTCTGCCCCTGGCACTCGGCGGCGCCCTTCTGCCACTCGTGCTCACGGGTACGAGCTTTTCGATGCCCGCTGTGATTGGTCTGCTTCTTCTGATGGGGATCGTCTCCAAAAACTCGATCCTGCTCGTCGAATACGCCATCGAGGCGCGCCGCGGCGGCATGTCTCGCTACGACGCGCTGGTCGATGCATGTCACAAGCGGGCGCGACCGATCATCATGACAACGATTGCCATGGCCGGTGGCATGCTGCCGGCGGCCCTCAGTCTTGTTTCAGGCGACTCAAGCTTTCGCCAACCCATGGGCATCGTCGTGATCGGCGGATTGATCACCTCGACCTTCTTGAGCCTTCTGGTGATACCGGTGGTATTCACGTTCCTGGATGACCTGCTCGGAATGCTCAGGAGGCGTTCTTCAAAGGGGAAAACGGCATAGGCATTCCGTAAAGTCATGCGTCTTGTTCACGAGCCCCAGACAACCGATTGCTCATGCCGCTTGATCAGATGTTTGAGATTGGCGAAACCTGTGCGGATGTGGCGGGCAAAGTGATCGACGGCCGGTGCGCGAGAGGTGTCCGAGCGGTTGAGCAGGCCTAGGGCGCGTTCCGGATGCGGAATAGAGATGGGCAGGGCCGTGATCGATTTTTCGTTGCGCAACGCGAAGACGACGCTGTGGGGCATGATCGTCAGAGCGTCGGCGGACTTCAAATAATTGACGACGCTCATCAGCGAGCCGCCGGAATAGCGGATCTTGATCTCGGTTGCGCCGAAGGAGAGCAGCATGCTGCGCAGGTCCGCCAGGAGCGGACTGCCCGGCGGTGGTGCGATCCATGGGAAATCCAGCAGATGTGTCGGCTGCGGCCGCCGCTTCAACAGCAGCGGATGCGTCACGCGGCAGGCAACGACGTTGCGGCCGGGCAGGATCTGTTGGAATTCGAGGCCGGATCCCTCGTCGAGAATGTCGATAGGGCATATCGCCAGATCGATCTGGTCTGCGTGGAGGGCGGAACGCAGGTCTGGAAAGTAGCCGTAGGTCTGGTCGATGTGGACGTCCGGATACAGGTTCTGAAACTCGGCAATCATGCCGGCGATCAGAGCGTCCATGAAAAAGGGTGTGCCGCCGACGCGGACGACGCCACTTTTGCCAACCCGAAAACTTTCGACGACATCGGAGGCCTTTCGCGATGCAGACAGCATCGTCTGGCCGTGGTCGGCCAGGGCCCTTCCCAGCGCTGTCGGTTGAAGCGGCCGGCGCCCCCTGATGAAGAGCGGCTCGCCGATGCGCGCCTCCAGCATCGACAATGTGCGGGATACGGCCGGCTGCGACAGGCCGAGCAGAGCGGCGCCCTCGGTAACGCCGCCCGTCTTCACGACGGCGGCAAGCTGGACGAGATGGCGTTCATCGATCTTCATAACAATATGGTATATTAACCCGGAATAAAATCATCAACGGTTGTTTTGCGATCGTCTAGTTTTGTCTTTACCAGTCAATGCCCTGGAGGAGACGCATGACGCCGGGTCCCATCGCGCTGAATTTCAGCGAGGCCAACTCGTCCGAGATTTTTGCGCAGCGATTGCCGCAATCGACGGATGACGTGCTGCCGCAGGTACTGGCGACCGTCGTCACGCATCTGCACGCCGCGATCCGCGAACTTCGCCCGACGCAGGCGGATTGGCGCAGGGTCATCGAGTTTCTGACAGATGTCGGCCATGCCAGCGACGAGCGGCGGCAGGAATGGGTGCTTCTGTCCGATCTGCTGGGCGCCTCGGCCCTGGTCGAGGAGATCAATTCCCGTCGCCCGAAGACGGCGACCCCCAACACCCTGCGCGGCCCGTTTTTCCGTGCCGATGTCCCGCAGCTTGCCTCCGGTAGCGATATTTCTCTCGACGGCATCGGTGAAAAGCTGGACGTCTCGGCACGTGTGGTGGATCTTGATGGCGGGCCGGTCGCGGGCGCGGAAATCACCACTTGGCAGGCCAATGCGCAAGGGTTTTACGAAAACCAGCAGCCGGATCTGCAGCCGGAATTCAATCTGCGCGGCCTTTTCCGCAGCGGTGCGGATGGCCGCTTCCACTATCGCACGATCAGGCCCTCCGGCTACGGCGTTCCGGACGACGGACCGGTCGGTCGTCTTCTCGGTCGCGCCGGCTATCCGTTGCGCCGTCCGGCCCATTTGCATTTTATCGTCAAGGCGCCAGGCTTCGAAACGATCACGACACATGTCTATGACGGCAGCGATCCGCATCTGGCCGAGGATGCAATTTTCGGCGTCAAGCCGGAATTGGTCCGCATGTTCGAGCGACAGGAAAAAGGCGGGCCGTGCTGGCGGCTGGAATTTACCTTCGTCATGGTGCGACCGAAAAAGGGAGCGGGCGAATGAGCCGCGATTTCCTCTACACCGGCAGCCCGGTCCATATCGTTTTCCGCGAAGGCGCCAGCGCTTCTACCGGCGAATGGGTCGAGAAGCTTGGCTGTCGCAAGGCGCTGGTGCTGTCGACGCCCCATCAGAAGGCCGATGCGGAGGCGCTGGCCACGCGGCTCGGTCCACTTTGCGTTGGTGTCTTTGCCGGGGCGGTCATGCACACGCCGATCTATGTGACGGAAGCTGCCATGCTTGCCGTCAAACAGACGGGAGCCGATTGCGTCGTGTCGCTTGGTGGCGGATCGACCACGGGCCTCGGCAAGGCCATCGCCTACCGGACCGATCTGCCGCAGATCGTCATTCCCACCACCTATGCCGGCTCCGAATGCACGCCGATCCTCGGCCAGACGGAGGGCGGGCGCAAGACGACGGTGCGGCACGCTAGCATATTGCCGGAAGTGGTGATCTACGACGCAGCGCTGACGACGGGGCTGCCGGTCGCGATGAGCGTCACCTCCGGTCTGAATGCCATGGCACATGCGGTCGAAGCGCTCTATGCGCAGGACCGCAATCCGATTTCGTCGCTGATGGCGGTCGAAGGGCTGCGGGCCTTTCGCTCCAGCCTGCCGAAGATCGCAGATGCGCCGGCGGATATGGCCCTGCGTGCCGACGCACTCTATGGCGCCTGGCTCTGCGGCACCGTACTCGGCACGGTCGGCATGGCGCTGCATCACAAGATCTGCCACACGCTGGGCGGAACCTTCGATACGCCGCATGCCGAGACGCATGCAATCATGTTGCCGCACACGGCGGCCTACAATGCCGTCTCCGTGCCGGACCTTCTGGCACCAGTCGCCGAGATTTTCGGCGGTTCTGTCGGGGGCGGGCTCTGGGATTTCGCCAAGGGGATTGGCGCGCCGATTGCCCTGAGAGATTTGGGGCTGAGTGAAGCCGATCTCGACCGCGCAGCCGGCATCGCCACCGAGAACCCCTACTGGAACCCGCGGCCGATCGATCGCTCCTCCATCCGTGCCCTGCTGCAGGATGCTTACGAGGGCAGGCGACCGACCTAGACTGAACGCAGATACGTCAATCTCTGGGAGGAGAGGACAATGGGAGGAGGAAACATGTTTACGAGACGCGATTTTCTGAAAACGACCGCGGCCACCGGCGCCCTTGCCGCAACATCCGGGCTCGCCGCCCCGGCGGTAGCGCAGGACGTGGCCATCAAGCTCGGCTATGTCAGCCCGCAGACAGGGCCGCTCGCGGCCTTTGGCGAGGCCGACAAGTTCGTCATCGACGGCTTCCTGTCGACGACGAAGGCGATGGGCCTCAATTACGAGGTCGTCGTCAAGGACAGCCAGTCCAACCCCAACCGCGCGGCGGAAGTGGCCAAGGAACTGATCGTCGACGACGAGGTCAACCTGGTCCTCGTCGCCTCGACGCCGGAAACGACCAATCCGGTGGCGACGACCTGCGAGGCGGAGGAAATGCCGTGCATTTCCACGGTTGCACCATGGCAGCCCTGGTTCATCGGCCAGCAGGGTAATCCCGGCGATCCGACCTCGTGGAAACCGTTCAACTATGCCTATCACTTCTTCTGGGGGCTTGAGGACGTCATCGCCGTCTTCACCAATATGTGGGCACAGGTCGAGACGAACAAAAAAGTCGGTGGCCTGTTCCCGAACGATGGCGACGGCAATGCCTGGGGCGACAAGGTTGTCGGCTTTCCCCCGGTGCTGGAGAAGATGGGCTATACCCTGACCGATCCCGGCCGCTACCAGAACATGACCGACGATTTCTCGGCGCAGATCAATGCCTTCAAGTCGGGCCAATGCGAGATCATCACCGGCGTCGTCATTCCGCCTGATTTCACCACCTTCTGGAACCAGGCCAAGCAGCAGGGCCTTGCCCCCAAAGTCGCCTCGATCGGCAAGGCGCTGCTGTTCCCGCAGACGGTGGAAGCGCTCGGCACTGCCGGGCATAATCTCTCGTCCGAAGTCTGGTGGACCCCCAGCCATCCGTTCAAGTCGTCTCTGACCGGCGAGACCTCCGCGCAGGTGGCTGATGCCTTCACCAAGGCGACCAGCCGGCCGTGGACGCAGCCGATCGGCTTTGCCCATGCGCTGTTCGAACTGGCCGTGGATGTGATGAAACGCGCCGGCGATCCGACGGATGGAGATATCGTGGCGCAGGCGATCGCAGCCACAAGGCTCGATACGCTGGTCGGGCCGATTGCCTGGGACGGCAAGGGCCTGCCACCCTTTGCGGCAAAGAACATCGCCAAGACCCCTTTGGTTGGCGGCCAGTGGCGGCTGAAGGATGGCGGCGGCTACGATCTTGTGATCACCGACAACAAGACGGCGCCGAATATTCCGGTCGGCGGCAAGATGGAAGTGATCGGCTGACACGTGACGCGGGGCCTGTCGAAAGGCCCCGCCTGTTCTGGGAGGGACGGGCTTGGCAATTCTCGAACTCGACGGCATCTGCAAGACGTTCGGCGCGCTTACTGTCGCCGATCAGATCAGCTTTGCCGTCAGCGAAGGCGAGGCGCTCGGGATCATCGGGCCGAACGGCGCGGGCAAATCGACGTTGTTCAACCTGATCACCGGCAATATCGCAACGGATCGCGGGGCCATCCGCTTTCGCGGACGTGATGTGACGCGCATGCCGCCGATGGCGCGCTGCCTGGCGGGCATCGGACGCACTTTCCAGATCCCGCAGCCCTTCGAGAAGCTCACCGTGTTCGAGAACCTGTTGGTGGCCGGGGCATTCGGCTCGCGGCGCGGCGAAGCGGATGTTGCGGATCGCTGCGCCGACATCCTGGTCGACACCGGACTGATCGACAAGGCGAACATGCTGGCCGGCAGTCTCAGCCTGCTGGAACGCAAGCGGCTGGAATTGGCCCGGGCTTTGGCCACGGAACCGAAGCTGCTGCTGCTCGACGAAATCGCCGGCGGGCTGACCGAGGGCGAGTGCCGGTCGCTGGTGGCGACCATCCGCGCCATCCATGCGCGCGGCGTGGCCGTGATCTGGATCGAGCATGTGCTGCACGCGCTGAATTCCGTCGTCGAGCGTTTGCTGGTGCTGCATTTCGGCAAGGTCATCGGCATCGGAAAGCCGGAGCAGATCATGGCCTCCAGGGATGTCCGCGAAATCTACCTGGGGATCGAAGTCTGATGGCACTGCTTGAAACCAGAGGTCTGACGGCGTCGTATGGTGATTTCCAGGCGCTGTTCGGGATTGACGTCACCGTGGGTGTCGGAGAGACGATTGCCATTATCGGTGCCAATGGTGCCGGCAAAACGACGCTGATGCGATCCATCGCCGGCGTGCTGGCCAATCAGGCGGCATCGATCCTGTATCGGAATGAGCCGGTCGGGGCTTTGCCGGCTCCGGACGTTCTCGCCCGGGGTATCGCCATGGTGCCGGAGGGGCGAAAGCTCTTTCCATCACTCACCGTGGAGGAAAATCTGCTGGTCGGCAGGTATGGCCGCAAGATCGAAGGGCCATGGAATCTTGAAAGCGTCTACTCCCTGTTCCCTATCTTGAAGGAACGGCGCAACAATCCCTCGACGGCGCTGTCCGGCGGGCAACAGCAGATGGTGGCGATCGGCCGGGCGCTGATGTCCAATCCCGAACTTTTGCTCTGCGACGAGATCAGCCTTGGCCTCGCGCCTGTCGTGGTGCGTGACATCTATGCGGCGTTCCCGCGCATCCGCGAAACCGGAGCCTCGATCATCATCGTCGAGCAGGACATCGCCCAGGCATTGAAGGTGGCTGAGCGCGTGTACTGCATGATGGAGGGCCGCGTCACCCTGTCCGGTCGCTCGGCCGATCTGACCCGCGACGCCATCCACAAGGCCTATTTCGGGGCCGATCCAGGAGCGGAGCATCATGAACTGGCTTGATACGATCCTTCAGGGCATCCTGCTCGGTGGTCTCTATGCGCTTTTCGCGGCCGGCCTCAGCCTCGTCTTCGGCATCATGCGGCTGGTCAATCTCGCCCATGGTGACCTGATCGTGCTGGCTGCCTTCCTGATCCTCGTGCTGGTGACGGGGCTTGGCCTCAATCCGTTCCTCGCGGCGCTGGTCGCCGCACCGCTGATGTTCGCCATCGGCTGGGGGCTGCAGTATTTCCTGCTCAACCGGACACTCGGCAAGGATATCCTTCCGCCGCTGCTGGTCACCTTCGGCCTGTCGATTGTCATCCAGAACGGCCTGCTGGAAGGGTTCTCCGCCGATAGCCGCCGCGTATTTGCAGGCAGCCTGGAAAGTGCCTCGGTCAATCTGGGACCGGTCACTGCGGGCGTCATGCCGCTGATGACCTTCTTATCGGCGGTCGCCGTGATCATCGCTCTCAACCAGATGATCTACCGGACATCCGTCGGCCGCGCCTTCCGGGCGACATCCGACGATCCCGTGACCGCCGGCCTGATGGGCATTCGGCCGCAGCGCATTTTTGCGCTGGCCACGGGCCTCGCCATGGTGGTGGTGACGATCGCGGCACTTTATCTCGGCACCCGTGCCAATTTCGACCCGACATCCGGTCCGGCGCGACTGATCTATGCCTTCGAGGCGGTGATCATCGGCGGGCTCGGTTCGCTCTGGGGTACGCTTGCCGGCGGCATCATTCTCGGCGTCGCCCAGACGGTGGGCGCCGCCATCAATCCGGAATGGCAGATCCTGTCGGGGCATCTCGCCTTCCTTGTCGTTCTCCTGTTCAAGCCGCGCGGCCTTTTCCCGCGCGCCGTCGATTGAGGCCGCCGAATGACCATGGCAAGTCCCCCATTCACGGTCGAGACACGCACGCGGGCATCGCGGCTGTTTGTCATTGTCGCAGTCGTGGTGCTGATCATCGCCTTCGCCGCGCCGTTCATCGTCTCGCGTGGCATCATCCAGGATCTGTTCTTCATCCTGACCATGCTCGTGCTGGCGCAGAACTGGAATCTTCTAGCCGGTTATGCCGGCTTGATCTCCGTGGGCCAGCAGGTCTTTGTCGGCTTTGGCGGTTACGCGCTGTTCGGCTGCGTCAGCCTGCTCGGCATTGATCCGGTGCCGGCAATCCTGATCGCGGGCCTGTTCTCGGTGGCGCTGGCCATCCCGACGGCCTTCTTCACCTTCCGGCTCTACGGTCCTTATTTTGCCATCGGCACCTGGGTCGTCGCCGAGGTCGTCCGGCTGCTTCTCGCCCAGTGGAAGGCGCTCGGGGGCGGCACAGGCACGTCGCTGCCGCGCGAGGCGACCCGCGACATGATGGGCGTCGATATGATGCGCGACCTGTTCGGAATGAAGGCCGCACAGGCGAGCGACGCACTGACCTACTGGCTGGCGCTGATCCTCGTGATCGCCACCATCGGTTTCATCTACAGGCTGCTGCGCTCGAAGCAGGGGCTTGGCCTTGCGGCCGTGCGCGACAATGAGCAGGCGGCGCGCGCCGTCGGGGTCGATGCGCGGCGGATGAAGGCCATGGTCTACCTCACGATGGCCTTCATCACCGGCGTCGCCGGCGCGCTGATCTATCTGCAGAAGGCGCGGATTTCGCCGGACGCCGCCTTCTCCGTCGTCGACTGGACGGCCTATGTGATCTTCATCGTCGTGATCGGCGGCATCGGTACCATTGAGGGGCCGATCCTTGGCGTCATCATCTTCTTTCTGCTGCAGAACATCCTGGCCGATTACGGCTCCTGGTATCTGCTGATGCTGGGTCTCATCGGCATCGTCATCATGCTTTTCGCGCCACGCGGTCTCTGGGGCCTGTTCTCCGACCGCACCGGCATCCAGCTATTTCCGGTCCGCCGCAGGTTGAAGGGCGGACCGCTGGGTCACAGTATCAAGGGAGGGCCACATGGCTGACATTACCACCGACATACTCATCATCGGCACCGGACCGGCGGGCTCGGCCACGGCAGCACTGCTGTCGAGCTACGGGATCGAGAACATGGTGATCAACCGCTACCGATGGCTGGCCAGCACGCCCCGCGCGCACATTACCAACCAGCGCACGATGGAGGTTCTGCGCGATCTCGGCCGTGATGTGGAGGAGGACGGCTATACGCGTGCCACAGAACAGGACCTGATGGGCGAAAATGTCTTCTGCACGGCGATCGACGGGGAGGAAATCGGCCGGATGAAAAGCTGGGGCACGCATCCGCTGTCGCGCGCCGAACATCTTTTGTCCTCGCCCTGCCATATGAATGACCTGCCGCAGACTTTCATGGAGCCACTGCTGTTCACTACGGCATGTTCACGCGGCACCCAGGCGCGCATGTCGACTGAGTATCTGAGCCATGAGCAGGATGACGATGGCGTCACCACGACGTGTCTCGACCGGCTGACGAACAAGCAGTTTACTGTCCGATCGAAATATCTCGTCGGTGCCGATGGCGGCAACTCCAAGGTGGCGGAACATGCCGGACTGACCTTTGAGGGCAAGATGGGCGTTGCCGGCTCGATGAACATCCTGTTCCAGGCAGACCTGTCTCGCTATGTGGCGCATCGTCCTTCGGTTCTCTACTGGGTGCTGCAGCCGGGCGCCGATGTCGGCGGCATCGGCATGGGACTGGTGCGCATGGTCCGGCCCTGGAACGAGTGGCTGATCGTCTGGGGCTACGACATCAACCAACCGGCCCCTTCGGTCGATGAGGCGCATGCGAAGAAGGTGGTGCGCGATCTCGTCGGCGTTGCAGATCTGGAAATGACCATCAAGTCGGTCTCGACCTGGACCGTCAACAACATGTACGCCACCACCCTATCGAACGGGCGCGTCTTCTGCATGGGCGATGCGATCCATCGGCATCCGCCGTCCAATGGACTTGGCTCGAACACCTCGATCCAGGATGCCTTCAATCTCGCCTGGAAGCTGGCCTTCGTCGTCAAGGGCAAGGCGGGCGAGCGGCTGCTCGATAGCTATCAGGCCGAACGCGCGCCAGTCGCCAAACAGATCGTCACCCGCGCCAATAAATCGATCGAGGAATTCGGGCCGATCTTCAAGGCACTCGGCCTGCTCGATTCCATCGATCCGTTGAAGATGCAGCAGAACATGGATGCCCGCTGCAACGACACGACGGCCGCCGAGGAACAGCGCGCTGCCATCCGCAAGGCGATCGCCGATAAAGTCTATGAGTTCGATTGCCACGGCGTCGAGATGAACCAACGCTATCGCTCCGATGCTGTTCTTACCGACGGCCAACCGGAGCCGGCTTTCACGAAGGATCCGGAACTGCATTTCCAGCAGACAAGCTGGCCCGGCGCCCGGTTGCCGCATGCCTGGGTGTTTTCCGCCACCGGCGAGAAGATCTCGACGCTCGATCTTGCCGGCCATGGCCGGTTTACCGTGCTGACCGGCATTGGCGGGCAGGGATGGGTGGACGCCGCCACAGACCTCGGCAAGGCCTTGGGCATCGAGATCGCTGTCCATGTGATCGGTCCGCGCCAGGAATGGCAGGATTTTACCGGTGACTGGGCCAATATCCGCGAGATCCGCGACAGCGGCATGCTCCTGGTTCGGCCCGATCATCACGTGGCGTGGCGCCAGGAAAGCATGATCGCCGATCCGGCTGCGGAGCTGCGCCGTGCACTGTCAACTGTTCTGGGAAAGTGAGGCCAGGATGAGCGCGCATGAAAAGGGCTTCTTCACCGAGGAAAATTCCGTCGAGGTCGTCACTGGCCGCAACAGCGAGGCCAGCGACGAGCGGCTGAAGCAGGTCATGGAGGTCATGACACGCAAGCTGCACGAGGCGGTGAAGGAGATCGAACCGACCCAGGACGAATGGATGCAGGCCATCCAGTTCCTGACCCGCACCGGCCAGATGTGCAACGAATGGCGCCAGGAGTTCATCCTGTTGTCCGATGTTCTGGGTGTGTCGATGCTGGTCGATGCGATCAACAACCGCAAGCCTTCAGGTGCCTCGGAGAGCACGGTGCTCGGCCCCTTCCATGTCGAAGGCGCACCCGAACTGGAAATGGGCGCCAATATATGTCTCGACGCCAAGGGCGAGGATATGTTCATCCAGGGCCGGATTCTCGATACGGCGGGACATCCGATTGCCAATGCCGTCATCGACGTGTGGCAGGCCAATGACGAGGGTTTCTACGATGTCCAGCAGCAGGGCATTCAGCCTGATTTCAACCTGCGTGGCGTGTTTCGAACGGACGCCGACGGGCGCTACTGGTTCCGGGCAGTCAAACCGAAATTTTACCCCATTCCGGATGACGGCCCTGTCGGGCAGCTTCTGGGGCAGCTCGGTCGCCACCCCTATCGCCCGGCACATCTGCATTACATCATCAAGGCCGATGGCTTTGAGACTTTAGTGACGCATATATTCGATCCGGACGATCCCTACATAAATTCCGATGCCGTGTTTGGCGTGAAGGAAAGCCTGCTTGCCGAATTCCGCTGGACCCACGCACCGGATCGCGCATTGTCGTATGACTTCAAGGGCGATTTCTGGGATGTCGAGCACGATTTCGTGCTGGCGCGCATCGCCGAAAAGCGCGGCTCGTCCTGAGCCGCTCTTCGGTAGGTTCCTGTCAGGGCGGCAACAGGCGGAAATCTGCTCCTTCTGGCAGAAGCTGGCCACCGTCGACGATGATCGTGGTGCCGGTCACATAGCTCGCGTCATCGGAAGCGAGGAACAGGAAGGCATTGGCCACATCCCGTGGTGAGCCGAGGCGCGCCAGCGGAATTGCATCCTCCATGTTCTTGATGAAGGCGGCGCTGCGATGCAGCTGGATCGCCTCGGTCAGGATGTTTCCCGGCTCGACGCCGTTGACGGTGATTCCGTAGGACGAAAATTCCAAAGCGGCCGAGCGGATAAAGCCGTTGATGCCGGCCTTGCTGGCGGCGTAGTGACCGTGGCCGGGGCTTGTGACATGCGGGCCGGTGATCGACGAGGTGAAGAGGATGCGTCCCGATCCCTGCTTTTTCATTGGCGTCAGCGCGGCGCGGGCAGCATTGAAACAGCCGCGCAGATTGACCGCCATGACATTGTCCCAGTCGTCGGGCGAGGTGTTTTCGATCAGTTGCCAGGGATAGATGCCGGCGTTCTGCACGATGACATCGAGCCGGCCGTGACGTTCGAGCGTTAATTCGACCGCCGCGACGGCATCGTCCATTTTCGAGATATCGGTGCGTACGAAATCGGCGCCGATTTCGTCGGCCGCTGCCCGCCCTGCCTCGTCGTCGAAATCGGCGAGCACGAGCTTGGCGCCTTCCTCTTTGAAGCGGACGGCAATCGCCTTGCCGATGCCGCGGGATGCACCGATGACCAGTGCAACCTTGTCTTTCAATCTGTCTGTCATGCGAGCCTCTGGCGGAGCCTTTGTTTGAATGTATCGAGAAGAACGGCTGCGAGCACCAGGAAGCCATGGATGACCTGGGTATAGTTCGCCGGCAGTCCCATCAGGTTGATGGCCGTGTTGATCGACGAGAGCAGCAGCACGCCGGCATAGACGCCGGGAAGAGCTCCGACGCCGCCCTTGAGGCTGACGCCACCGATCACGACGGCCGCGAAGGCGTTGAACAGCAGCCCGATCCCGAGATTTGCCGTGGCGCCGGACGTGCGAACCGCCAGCAGCCAACCGGCAAGACCGGCGATGGCGCCGGCCATCACGAAGGCAATGATCAGGTTGCGGGTCACGCGAATGCCAGCGCGGTAGGCTGCGGTCTCATTGCCGCCGATCATGATCAGGTGCCGACCGAACGGTGTCTTGCCCATCATGATGGAGAAGATCAGAAAGCAGCCGATCGCGATCCAGGCAGAGAGCGGGATCCCGGCGAAGCGCTCTATGGCAAACCAGCGGATGGCCGGATCGAGATCCTGGGCGGAGCGTCCCCCGGAAATGGCCAATACGAGACCGCGCACCCAGATGAAGGAGGCGAGCGTGATGATGAAGGCGCTCATCTTCAATTTGACGACGAGGAAGCCATTGAAGAGGCCGATCAGCGCGCCGATGGCACAGGCGACCAGCAGCGAGGCGGGGATCATCAGCCATTCGGGGGAAAGCTTGATACCGAGCCCGATGCCGGCCGAGCAGAACAGGATGCCGACAGCCATCGCCGACAGGGCCGCGACGGATTCGACCGACAGGTCCATGTGTCCGGTGATGATCACCAGCGCCAGACCGATCGACATGACTCCGAGTACGCTCGATGCTTCGATGATGTTGGTGAAGATGCCGATCTGGAAATAGTTCGGGATCAAGGCTGAGAACAGCGCAAGCACGACGATGAGCATGAACCAGACGAGATTGTCGAGAATGAATTCAAGAGTCTTGCGGGTGCGAGGAGTCATACGGCAATTCCGGATTGGAGGGCGAGGGTTCCGGGGTCCATGTGGACCCCGGATGGAAAAGCCGTCTTACTTGACGGATTCGATCGTGCCGGTCGGTGGCTTCATGTTGCCCCAGAAAGCCGGGTCGTCGACGTTTTCCTTGGTGATCGCAGCGCCCGGGATCTTGATGTTCGGACCCCAGGCTTCGATCGTCACCACGCCTTTCAGGCCGAGCACGTCATAGTCGCCGGCCTTGATTTCCTGCTTTCCGGCAATCTTGTCCATGAACATGGCAACGGCTGCTGCTTGGGCATAGAGCGGCTGCTCGACTTCGGCATTGAGCCAGCCCTTGCGGATCAGATCGAGGCCGACGGGTGCGCCGTTGGAGCTCATCATCATCACGTCGCCCGGCTTCTTGCCGGCGGCCTCAAGCGAGGCGACGGCTGCGACCGACAGATGTGCGGCATGCAGGAAGATCAGGTCGATATCGGGATTGGCCAGCATCTGGTCGGAGACAATCGTCCCTGCATTGCTGGCTTCCCACTGCATGGCCGGCACCGAGATGATGGTAACGCCCGGGAAGGCCTTCATCTTCTCCTCGAAACCCTTCTGGATATCGAGCGTGTAGGGATCGCCCGGGTCCCCGAGAACCTGGAGGATCTTGCCTGCCACGTCGCCTTTCTTGGCTTTCAGCATGGCCTCAGCCTGGTCGGCGGCCACGTGACCGATCTCAATCGTGCCGGCGACGGAGGTGAAGTCGGATGGCGTCGAGGTGATCTGGCGATCGAACTCGACCACCGGGACGCCAGCGGCGCGCGCTGCGTCGATGGACGGCTTCAGCGCATTGAAATCGACAGCCGCCAGAATGATCGCCGCAGGTTTCAACGCGATGACATCGTTCATCTGCGATTGCTGAGCGTCGGTCTTGTTGTCGGCATTGAGCGTCTTCATCTCGTAGCCGGTCTGCTTCAGGAACATTTCCAATGCACTGACCGAGCCCGTCTGGAATTCATCGAGCAATGTCGGCACGAGGTAATAGACGACGCCCTTGGATTGGGCCGCGGCCGTTGTGAGCATTGAAAGGCCAAGCACTAGAACGCTCAGCAAGCTTATCACTATTCGTTTCATGATAGTTCTCTCCAGTTTAAGCCGGACCCCTTTTCATTCTTTGCCCACCGGTCCGGCTCCGGTGAGGCTTTGCCCTGTGATCATCTCGATCACTGCATCCGGGCTTGTTTTGGCTCTCTCGACATCGCCGGCGACCACGCCGTGACGGATGACGACGATGCGATCAGCGACCTGGAAGGCCTGCTGCATGATGTGGGTGATGATGACGACGCCGATGCCCTGGTTGGCGACATGGCGGATCATGTCCAGTCCGCGCCTTGTCTGTTCGACGCCGAGGGCGGCAAACGGCTCGTCAAGCAGAAGCAGTTTTCCGCCCCAATGGGCGAAACGGTTGAGCTCGATCGCCTGCCGCTGGCCGCCGGACAGATGCTCGACCTTGGTGCGCATGGAGGGAATGCGGGTACCGGCGCTGGTCAGCGCCTTGGTCGTGATCTCTTCCATCGCACGCTCGTCGAGGAAAGGAATGCCGGCAACCTTGCGGGTGATCTCGCGGCCCATGAAAAAATTGCCGACCACGTCGACATTGGTGCACAGCGACAGGTCCTGGTAGACAGTTTCGATACCGGCTGCCTTGGCTTCCGCGGGTGTCTTGGCTTGATAGTCTGCCCCCTCGAAGAGCATGTGCCCCGATGTCGGCCGCAGACCGCCGGAGATGATCTTCACCAGCGTTGATTTTCCGGCGCCATTGTCGCCAAGCAGGGCCACAACCTCTCCCTTGCCGATCGAGAAGCTGATGCCTTTGAGGGCCTCGATTGCCCCAAAATTCATGCGGATATCATCCAGGACGAGTAGTTTCTCGCTCATTCGTTGTTCCCCTTTTCTAATGTTTCAAACATCTGGCCGTAGCGCGGCGACAGCACGCCGAAAACGGCGAGTGCTGCCGCGCCGCGGAGCGCTGAATGCTGGCAGTCGCTGGCCAGGACGACGCGCGGATGGGCGCGGTGGGCGCGGGCGGAGATCGAATTGTCCAGTCCATCGACAAGGGTTGTGAGTTGGTGGAGCAACGGCAGGGGCGCCAGGCCGCCGAGTACGATCGTCTCCGGGTCGAAGAGGTTTTCGATCGTGCGGATGGCATTGCGGAAAAACGGTGCAATCTCCTGCACCCATTCGTCCGCCGGCAAGCCGCGGCGCTCAAAAGCATCCAGCGACAGGTAACGCTCCAGGCAGCCACGATTGCCGCAAGGGCATGCCTCGCCATCGGGGACGGCGGGAATATGGCCGATTTCGCCGGCATTGCCCCAGGCTCCCCGCATGACGGACCCGTCATGCATAACGGCACCGCCGAGACCGACGCTGAAGAAGAGATAGTAGTAGTTCGACAGCTGCTGGCCGAGGCCGTAGAGCTGTTCGCCGAGTGCGGCGGCCGCCATGTCGTTCTCGATGAAAGCCGGCAAGCCGGTCGCATCGGCCAGATGCTGCCGGATGTCGACATTCTTCCAGCCGATCATCGTCGTCGAACCGACAAAGCTCATGGATTCTACGTCGAAGGGTCCGGGAAGCGCAACTCCCGCACCGAGCAGGCGACCGCAATGCGGGCTGGCTTTCAGCTGTGTGACCATGTCGGCGATGATCGAGAAGGCTTCGCCGGGCGCCACGTTCAGGACCTCGCGACGCACGCTATCGACCACGTCGCCGCGCAGATTGACCACGGCCGCCTCGATCCCCAGCGGCGTGACGTGAATGCCGAGCGCATGTCCGCCATCCGGATTGATGGTTAGGGCCGAAGGCGGGATACCCCGACCTTCGGGAGCCTTCTGGACAGACAGGATCAGCCCTTCATCTTCGAGTTCCCGGACAATGGTGGATACGGTCTGCACGGTGAGGCCGACGCTGCGGGCGATATCCCCACGTGTCGTGGGTCCGCGCAAACGGATCGCTTCCAGCACGATCCGTCGATTGTACGGCCTTCCTGTTTCCTGATTGGTACCGCGCAATGCCATATCCAGATCTCCGTATGACGAAAGAGTGACAGCGGGAATTGATTTAGTCAAATGGTTTTCAAAAAAGAATCTGGGGCGCAAAACGGCGGTGGATCTGGGGCGATTGCGTTGAACACCGTCGGGCATGGCCTTGCATCCTGCCTCGCGCATCGGAGCGTAAAATGGACACGGCAAGCCACGCCCCCTGCAGGGATCAGTTTCAGCTTTTCAATGTGTGTGATGGACATTGCCGCGATCAGTCAGCGGCGCCGGATGTCGAGGGCCTGATATCGAAGGGTCTCGCATCGAACCCCGAACGGCCACCGTCGGATCCCGGAGCGACCGCACGATGTTGCCGGCAGGGCGCCGCAAGGAACAGCGCCCGCATTTCACCGGATGATGTCGCGTAGACGTTGGATCGGAAGTTGAAGGTCAGAAGCCCGAGAACCGCCACTCGATCCGGTGGCGATAGGTTTCGCCAGGCCGCAGAACCGCGCTGGGATAGGTGGGCTCATTGGGAGCGTTGGGGTAGGTTTGCGGCTCGAGCGCGATGGCACCGTTGAGTATCACTTTAGAGAACGGCGCGACCAGGGCTTCGGAAAAATGGTTGGCTGTATAAAGCTGGATTGCCGGCTCTGTCGTCCAGACTTCCATGATGCGGCCGGTTTCCGGCTCGAGTAGTTTGGCACCGAGGTGCAAGTCGCCACGTCCGGCGTCCAGGCAGAAACTGTGGTCGTAGATCTGGCCGATAGGGCGCATCGAGCGGAAGTCGAAAACCGTGCCCGTCACGTCGTCAGGCGCGCCGAGCGGGATCAGTCGGTCATCAACGGCGGAATAATGCGAGGCAGGGATCTCCAGTTCGTGAGACAAGACATTGCCTTCGCCCTTGAGGTTCCAATAGGCGTGCTGGGTGAGATTGACAACGGTTGGCTTGTCAGTCGTGGCCGTGATCTCCAGCCACAGTGTCGCACCGGAAATGCCATAGACCGCCTGGACATCCATCGTGCCCGGATAGCCCATGTCACCGTCGGCGGAATTCAGCGAAAAGATCAGCGTGTCACCAGCGGCTTCGACGTTCCAGTCGCGCAGGCCAAATCCCTCGGGCCCGCCGTGCAACGAACTCGTTCCGTGGTTGGCTGGCAGGCTGTAGCGAACACCGTCGAGTTCGAAGGAGGCGTCGGCGATACGGTTGGCGAAACGGCCGCAGATCGTGCCGCCCCACGTGTCACCGTCAAGCTGGAACCCGTCCAGAGCGCTGCCGATCACCACCTGCGTGCTGCCGCCACTGCGGACGGGAACATCCAGGCGCAGCAGGCGCGCGCCACAGCGGGAAAATTCGGCTCGGAGCCCGTCTGACCCTTCAAGCACCAGCGTCGCGCCATTTGCCATTGCTTGCGTTCCCTCTGCCATCGCCGTCTTGATTTGCCTGCAGTCTTGCGGGTTTCGTCGTCTATGCCTGACGAGATTTGACGGCGCAATAGGTCGCAAAATTATAATCCGGCATGCAAAACGGATTGATTTTGATTTATTGAGGCCATGATTTGGCGGCGTCCATGGCGTGTCGCCGGTACGAAGGTGAATGGCAGATCGAGGACGACACCGGTTCACTCGCAGTGCCGGCGGGCGATGGCCAGAGGCACAAGTCGATCCGGCTCGGACCAATCCTGGCCGTCGACTTTCCCGACCAGCGCACGACGGTTTCGATCAAATACCTGACCGACGTCTACAGTCGAAACGCATTTGACGGCGACTATCTGCAACTCAGCTTCATACGGAAGATCAGGTAATCTCTTACGACTAGACGAAACGCTGGAGATGTCGGGCTGACGTGAAACCCTTCATGGTCCATCTCGCAGCCGGGTCGGTGGATGGCAATATGCCGCCCGGTTGCTCAGGCCTTTGTGCGGGCGATGCTCTTCGACCACATCGAGCCGGGCGTCAGGGCAGATACGACGACAGACTTTCTGAGGAAATGAAGACCTTGGCGATCAGATCTCCGGATCGCCGCCTGATCTGGCCATGAATTATGTCTTCATCGTTTGAACATCCGATGAGGTCGAAGGAAACGCTTTCATTCGGTTCGATATTGCCGAGAAAGAAGACATCCCGTCGAACCACTGGTTTTCTGTTGGGAAACCAGGAATCGAGCGCGCGATCCGCGAGAGCCTGGAATTCTGCAAAATAGAAAAGGCCTGCTCCGTTGAACTCCTGCGATACGCTGGGAGAAAATTTGTAGGATCGGAGCGGCTCTGAGGCGTCCATGGGCAGCCCCCAATATGTGGCAACCCGGCCGTTGCGAATGTCTGCGGCGTGCGTGGCGAGACTGCTGGATGCGAATGACCGCGCCTGCGGCTTGGCAATTGTCACCCGCGCAAGGGAATGATTGCGGCCTTCGATTTCGCGGTTAACGAAGGCCGAGATCAATTCCACCCGTCCGATGCGACGGCCCCCGACGAATAGATCATGGTTCGTCGCGGTCTGGGTGCGCGTGATCGTCGAATGTCCGGACCGGATGGTCAGGATGGCGTTGGCCCTGACCAGATCGAGGCGAGCAGCGGTCAGCGACGTCGCGCAGATGGCGGCATAGGCCTCGTCTCCGCCGGCCGTTCTGAAATCGGCATTGTCCATGCCAAGATCGCGCGCCAGCATCAGCCAGTGCCGGTGGCCAAGCTCCTTCATCAGCCAGGTTTCCGACAGGCCGTGCGGTGTCAGGTGCGGCATGCCGACCAGAAGATGCGGGTCGAGCGCGCGTTCCATAAGATTGCGGCTCGATGGTTCGTGCGAAACGGGCGTCCGGAAAGCGAGGTTCATCGCTTACCCGTTCGCCGCTTGTTTCAGCGGGCGCCGTGTCTGCTCCAGCCGCGTTGCCAGATGATCGACCACATATTCGGCGTCCTTTCCGACGGCGAGGAAGCGGCCGGACCCCCAGGTCCAGAGCCAGGGGAGGCCAAGCACATAGACGCCATCGACACCGGTTACCCCGCGACGCTGGATCGGATAGCCGGTGCCATCGAAGATCGGCAGCCCAACATAGGACCAGTCCGGGGTAAAGCCCGTCGCCCAGACGACGCCGGTGATGCCCTGGGCTTCGAGTTCCAGTTCGATCGTTTCGCCTTCCGGCTGCCAGAGCGGCACATAAGGTCCGCCTTCCGGTGCATCAATGCCGTTTTCCGCAATATAGCGATCGATGAGTGCGTTGATGCCGTTATAGACACGGTCGGCGCCATCGAGATTGCCCTTGAGATTGGGCTCGAACTGCATCTTGCCCGCGACCACGCCGGTCATGCGGCCATAGAGAGCCATGCCCTCCAGGGCGAATTTCCTGAGGTCGATATCGCGGCCGCCATCGCGACCGGTCAGATAGTGGTTGGTGTCGTGCTTCTTTTTCGCCATGCCGTCATGGGCGATGGTGATGTCATATTGCCCGATATCGGCCAGCCAGTCGACGACGTCCCGACCGCGGTAGAAGCGGGCGCAACGCGGCGCATTGCCGGTGACCATATGCACCTTGCGGCCGGCCAGATGCAGGTCTTCGGCGATCTGGCAGCCGGACTGGCCGGAGCCCACGACGATGACGCCGCCCGGCGGTAGTTGTGCGGGGTTGCGGTAATCGGCGGTATGGATTTGCGTGATATGATCGGGGAGCCGTTCTGCGGCGCGCGGAACGAAGGGTTGGGCATAGAGGCTGGTGGCGAGAATGACCGAATCGGCCGTGACGGTGCCGATAGAGGTTTCGATGCTGAACACATCTCCGGCTTTCTCAAGCGCGGTGACGCTGGTGCCTTCGAACACAGGCGCATCGACCTTTTTGATGAAGCGGTCGACATAGGCGACGATCTCGTCCTTGACCATGAAGCCGTGCGGATCAGCCCCGTCATAGGGATGGTCGGGAAGTTGGCATTGCCAGTTCGGCGTTACCAGGCAGAAGGCATCCCAGCGCTCGTTCTGCCATTTGTGGGCGACGGCCTTCTTTTCGAAGACGACGTGGTCGATGCCGTGTTGCTTGAGGTAGTGGCTGGCGGAGAGGCCGGCCTGTCCGCCACCAACGACGACAGCACTATAATGGGGCTTCAGGGACTTGGTCACAGGTTGTCCTTTCACAGGATGAAGGTGTCGCAGCGCACGCGGGCATCCGCGTGTTCCAGGAAAGGGGCTGCGGCGGTTTCGATACGGGCGAGCTGGTCGTTGGCGGAGGAGCAGGCAAATCCGTATTTTGCCTCGACGCGGTCACTGGCGATGGTCAGCGCCTTGCGGCTTCGGTCGACGAAATCTGCCACCGGATAGCTTTCGCCCTGGGTGAAGAAATCGCGGATGATCAGCGAGGGTGAATAGCAGGTCTCCTCCTGGCCATCGGGCCAGGTGATGACAAAACGCATTTCAGGCATGGGCAGCCTCCTTCAAAGTGACATAGGTGGACAGATGAGCCTCCGCGACGCGGCGCCAGCTGAAGCGGCCGGCAACCTCGAGTCCGCGGGCGATGATGCGGTCGCGTATAGGGGCCATGAGCGACAGCGCCATGGCCTCGGCGATGGAGGCGGGATGCAGCGGATCGCACCAGATGGCGTCTTCGCTGGAGAGATATTCCGTAAACGGCGCGATCGATGGCACGATGGCGGGCACGCCGCTTGCCATTGCCTCCAAAACGACCAGCCCGAACCCCTCCTTCAGCGAGGGGAAGACAAGAGCATCGGCGAGCCGGTAGAGGTTGGGCATGTCGTCGTCCGACACGGCGCCAATGATATGCACGGCGGATGCATCCGCGCGCAGCGTGCGCAGATGCGATTGGAACTCCTCCTGGTAATCGCGGTGATCGAGCAAAGACACGCCACCGGCAATGACCAATTGCGCATCGGGTTTGACCGCACGCAATTGCCGGAAAGCCTCGAGTATCCCGAGTGTGTTCTTGCGCGCCTCGATCCCGCCGATGCTGAGAAAGACGGGGCCGACGTGAAGCCCGATGCGATCGCGCAGTTCTGTCTGGTCACCACTCCATGAAGGCGCAAAACACTGCGTATCGACCCCGTTGCCGACGACTGTGGCGTCGATTCCTTTGGTGTCGCGCAAGGCTGCCTGCCACAGGGCGCTGACGGCGAGGCAGGCATCGGCCCGATCGATTGAGCGGTCCTGCAACGCCATCAGGCACGGGTCGGCAAAGTGATCGATATGGTGGACGGTGCGGACGAACCCGGTGATCAGGCCACGCTCTTTCAGCGTCGCCAGCGCGTTTCCGGAAATGCCATCATGGGCGTGGAAAATATCGAAATCGCGGGTAACCGTCTGTTCGAAATACCCGACGTAGTCGTCTATGCGCTGCCCTACCATCGCCGTCATGTCAGGAGCAGCAGCCTTTAAGGGAAAGCAAGCCGTTCGGCAGGCTGGCTCGCGGAAGAATCCGGAACCTTTCGCATCGGGCGCGTGCAAGGTCACCTCGTGGCCGAGCGTCGTCAGTGCTTCGGAAAGCTGCATCGAATGCACGACGCCGCCGCGCGGATTGGTGGAGTGCGTCAGCATGGCGATGCGCAGCGGCTGGATCATGCGGAATGCTCCATCGGTCCAAGACCCATCAAGGGTGTTTCCCGATGATCGCGAATAACGATCCGATCACGGCCGTGCGTAATCGCGACGGCGCTGCCCGCCCGTACGATGCCAATGGCAGCGGCGCAGATATCACGGGCTGCAAAACGGGCAAGCAGCGCATCGAGGTTCTCGGGCGCGACAGACAGCAGATATCCGAAACTCGGGAAGGTCGAAAGCCAGCGGTCGAGACTGACCCCGGCGGGAACGGGAATGGCCGTCACATCGATATCGATGCCGACGCCGGAACACTCGGCCAGCATGATCGCCGTGCCGACGATGCCGCCTTGGCTGATATCCTTGGCGGCAACAGCGAGCCCCGCCTCAGCGATCTGCGGCAGGATTTCAAGATCGCCGCGCAGCCGCGCCGGGGGCGCAGTTGTCGCCGCCTCCCAGTTGTCGAAGGGCGCGCGATAGCGGCCGCGATGATCAACGGCCGCCACCAGAACGTCGCCGGGCCGCGCATCGAAACTGGTGAGCAGTTGTTTCGCGCGCCCGAGAATGGCGACGGACAGTTGACTGCGATCGTTTCGGATATTGGTGTGGCCGCCGACGATCGGCACGCCATAGGCTTCCGCTGCCGCCCGCATGCCCTCCAGAATCGGCGTTGCGCCGTCCTCACCCTTGGCCCAGACAGCATCGACGACCGCGGTCGGCCTGCCGCCCATTGCCACGACATCGGAGATATTGACCATGACGCCACACCACCCGGCAAACCAGGGATCGGCTGTGACGAAGGCATTGATGAACCCTTCGATGGCAAACAGCAGGTATCCGTCACCATCCGGCAAGGCGGCACAATCGTCACCAACGGGCACGGACTTGTCCTTTACACCGAGAGTGGCCGTAACCGCGCCGATATCGTGTTTTGCCGCAATGCCGCTGCTGGAGCGAAGCTTCGTTGCAAGCACTTCGAGGTCGGTGTCCAGATTGATGGCCATGTTGATGCCAATGTTGATGCCAATGTTGATGTCTGGCACCATCATGCCGCCCTCTTTGGCAGCGCAATGAAACCAGCCTCCGGCGTGGCGCAG
>NZ_AHZC01000265.1 GCF_000247475.1 Rhizobium sp. PDO1-076
AAGGTGATGCAATCGCCGGTTTGATCATCATCGCTGTCAACATTATCGGCGGGGTAGTGATCGGAATGAGCCAACGGGGCATGGGTGCTGCCGAGGCCCTGGATGTCTACGCTACGCTAACGTTCGGCGAAGGTCTTGTCGCGCAGATACCGGCATTGTTCATCTCGATCACTGCAGGCTTTATTGTTACCCGTGTTTCCTCCGACGAAGGCACAGACCTAGGTGCCGATATTGCTTTCCAACTTGTCAAGGAGCCGAAGGCACTGATCATTGCCTCGGGCATCATGCTTGGTTTCGCTGCGATCCCTGGCTTCCCTGTGGGCGTCTTCGTTCCGCTGTCGCTTATCTGCGGTATTGGCGGCCTCTTGATAATGCGCGGACGCAAAAACGGCGGCTCGTCTGAGGCTTCGATTGGCATGCCAAGTTTTGCGCCAGCCATGGCGTCCAACGGTGTCGTCCCGGCCTTTCCCGAGGAAGAGGACGCATCAGGCGACGTCGAGAAGGTCCAGCCAGTAACATTCCAGCATACGATTCCGCTGATCGTGGACATTTCGCCTGCCTTGCGCGCTGCTATCCGACCTCAGAGGTTGGACAGTGAGGTAGCAAGGGTTCGTCGCGCACTCTATTTCGACCTTGGCGTTCCTTTCCCGGGCATCAATCTGAGACTGAATGACAATCTCAGAAAGGGCGAGTACCGGATCATGATCAACGAGATTCCGGTTGCCGCTGGGCACGCACGGCCAGGTTATTTCATTGCGCGCGAGAGCGAAGCCAATCTCGAGATGTTCGGCATTCCATTTGAGGTCGGTGAAAGCTTTCTGCCGAGCACGCCGAGCCACTGGGTGGCGATGAAGCACTTGGCAACGGCAGAGCGTGCTGGAATTCAGATTATGACTGTGTCATCCATGCTAACCTACCACTTGGCCCATGTGTTGAAGAACCACGCCTCTGAGTTTGTTGGCATTCAGGAAACAATGTTCTTGATGGACAAGATGGAGACCGAATTCCGCGAACTTGTGCGTGAAGTCACGCGCGTGCTACCGATCACCATCATTGCGAGTGTCTTGCAAAGACTAGTGGGGGAGGAAATCGCTGTTCGCAACATGCGCACGATCCTGCAGTCGCTGGTGGAGTGGGGGCAAAGGGAGAAGGATCCCATTATGCTGACCGAGCATGTTCGCGGTGCGCTCGGGCGTTATATCACTTACAAGTTTTCGGGCGGCCAGAACGTCATCCCGGCCTATTTGCTGTCAAAGGAGGTTGAAGACGAGGTGCGCGGCGCAGTGCGACAGACGAGTGGTGCGACCTACCTGGCTTTGTCTCCCGATACACATCGCCAGTTGATTGCCTCAATGAAGGCCACGCTCGGAGATATTGGCCGGCATGCTGCGACACCTGTAATCGTCGCGCCCATGGATATCCGCCGGTTTGTACGCAAGATCGTCGAGCGTGACTTTCCCGATCTTCCGGTTCTGTCGTTCCAGGAACTGATGCCCGACGTCAACATTCAGCCACTGGAACGGATTAGGCTTTCCGTTGGGCATGGCCGGACCCGGGAAGAAGACTACTGA
>NZ_AHZC01000264.1 GCF_000247475.1 Rhizobium sp. PDO1-076
TTGCCAGCATCGACGGCACCATGCCCCCGACCATGGCAAGAGTGGTCATGATGATCGGGCGAACACGCTCCTTGCAGGCCTCGACCATCGCCTCATACCGCGAATGGCCATGGGCTTCAATCTCGACGGCGAAATCGACCAGCATGATCGAGTTCTTGGTCACAATGCCCATTAACATCAAGATCCCGATGACAACTGGGAGCGAGATTGCCGTACCAGTCAGAAACAGTGCTGCCGCGACTCCCCCGACCGATAATGGAAGTGCCGCCAGAATGGTCACGGGCGTGAACACATTGCCGAACAGCAGGATAAGCACAATCAGCACAAGCATGAGCCGGCCCCCCATGGCAACAATGAAGTTGCTGAAGACGTCGCCCTGATTATCGGAATCTCCGGTCGCCTGGATTCGCACACCCTCAGGCATGGAACTCACGGTTTTCATTTCCATGAGGCGCTCCAGCCCTTGCCCCAGCGTGACACCTTCGGCCATGTCAGCACCGATTTTGATGTAGCGCTCCCGATCGAAGCGATCGATCGAAGAGACCGTCTCGTCGAAGCGGAAATCAACCAGACTGGAAAGCGGCACGCTATGACCGGCGGCTGTCGGCACCCCCAGCAACTCAAGGGCCGAAAGATCGTCGCGGCTCTGGCGTGCCAGTAGCAAACGGATCGGAATTTGACGGCCGCTTTCGATGAATGTCGGCAAATTGCTGTCGACATCGCCGATCGTTGAAATACGCAGTGTTTCCGCGATCATTGCAGTGGATACACCGAGGACTGCTGCCTTGTCGGCCTTGACCTCCATCTTCAATTCGGGCCGCATCGCGGCATTGTCCGTTGACGGATTGATGAATCCTTTCTCGGTTGCCATCTCGGCGACAATCGCGTCGGCGGCCTTCTGGGCCATGTCGCCATAGGTGCTCAATACAGCAAACGTTATGTCCCTGTCGCCACTTGCATTGAGAAACTGCAGACGTACATCGGGGGTTCGTACCAACATTGCCTCGATGGCCGCTTCCACCTGAAACGACGACTGCTCGCGGTCGGATTTGTGAAGCAGATCGATCGAAACTGCGGCCCGCCGAACGTCCAGTTCGCCTGATGGGCTTGTGCCACCTCGAACAAACACGCCCTCGACCTCTTTCAACTGGCGTATTTTCGTGGCGATCTCGTCGGTGACGGCACGTGTTTCGGCAAGCGTCGATCCCGACGGCAGTTCAACCGACAGAGCAAGACGACCCTTATCTTCTTCCGGCAAAAATGCAGTCGGAAGTGTCAGAAGAGCCATGATGGAGACTGCAAAGAATGTGACCGCAGCCGCTACGGTCGTCCATTTGTGGCGCAGCGTCAGCCTCAATGCCTTCTCGTATGCGCGCCCGGCAAAACCTTGCGGCTTTTCGAGAGGTGGGAGGCTTGACGTGATATAGGCGGACATGATCGGCGTGATCAGGCGGGCAACCAGAAGTGAGAAGAAAACAGAAATTGCGACGGTAAGACCAAATTCCTTGAAGTAGAGACCGATAACACCCTTCATCAAACCGACCGGCGCAAAGACGGCAATAATGGTTGCCGAGATCGCAATCACGACCAGACCGATC
>NZ_AHZC01000263.1 GCF_000247475.1 Rhizobium sp. PDO1-076
GTATAAAGCAGATCCATGGCATCGATGATCATCGCGCCGTCGGTGGCGTTCTTGCCGGTCGTGTAAGCGAACTGCTGAACGGGCTGAATGGAATGTTCAAGCAGGCATTGTTTCCAGCCGTTGAGATTGGGTTTGGTCCAATCCCCGTAGATGCGCTTCACACTGACAGTGCCATAGGTGGCGACCTCTGCGAGCGGGCCAGTGATGATTTTTGGCGAGGCGTTGTCGCCATCAATCAGAAGAGCGAGTGTGTCGGAACTCATAACGAAAACTTCCCTTCCGGATGTTCACCGCGCCAGGCGAGGATCATGCCACCGCTGAGATCCTGCATTTTAATATGGGCGAGATTGGAATTGGCACGCAGAAGCCGTGCCGCCAACTCGACAAGATCAGCGTCCGCCTCGTGGCTGTAGATGACGGTGAGCTGTTCGTCGCCATCAAGGATCTGGATTTCGGAAAGTGTTTTGGCAGGGCTGTTATCGTTCATCAGTGGCCTCGCTCTGTGAGCAGCACGGTCTTTGTCCGTGCTGTCGCTTTGGCAACTTCTTCGCTGGTCCGGACCAGGTATCGCAGCTTCGTCGTTTGCCATGATCAGGTATTTTGCCCTTGGATGAAGAAGGTTGCAAGACTGACCGCGAATACACCTGCCGTAAGCATCATGATGCCGAAGTTGAAGCGGCTCCGCGTTTCGACGCTGTCTCGATGAGCGTTCACCAGCCATTCGAAAAAGTGCATCACCAGATTTCCCACGAGTAGCGCCAGGCATGCGGATATTCCAAAAGCGAGGCCTCATTCTTCCTTGTGATTGTCTCCATGTTGCGCCAGGCCGTTGATCGCTGGCGTATCTCAAGGGGACTTCGAAAACCGACATCTCGTCAATAGCCGGCGACTGAGATTCTTTACGGAGATTCTCCGTTTGGATTTGAGCTTTCCCCTTGCGCCACACCGCGAGCTTGAAGTAGCATAGTGAATGAAAGTTAAGGGCGCACTTACGGGTTGCTGCGCAACCCAACGCGTCGATCGAGGATCGAGAACGGAGATGGATCGAATGGCGATCTATCATTTGAGCATGAAGCCTGTAGCGCGCGGCTCTGGCCGAAGCGCAGTGGCTGCTGCGGCCTATCGATCCGCCACCAAGATCGAAAATCAGCGCGATGGCCTGGTGCATGATTTTCGCGCCAAGCAGGGTGTCGAACATGCCGAGATCGTGCTGCCTGAAGGCGTATCTGCTGATTGGGCCAAGGACCGCGCTGCTCTGTGGAATGCGGCGGAGTTTGCCGAGACCCGCAAGGACGCGCGCGTCGCCCGCGAATTCGAGATCGCCTTGCCGCATGAGCTGTCGTCGGAGCAGCGGATTGATCTGGCGCGAGAGTTTTCACAAGGACTGGCGGATCGCTATGGCACAGCTGTGGATTTTGCCGTGCATCAGCCGCATGTCGAAGGCGACGTTCGCAACTTTCATGCGCACGTTTTGATGACGACGCGAACTGTGGGACCGGACGGGCTTGGGGCCAAGACGCATATCGAGCGAGCCAACAAGGAATTGCTGCCCGAGGGTCTGCCGACCTCGCAGATGCAGATCCGCGATATCCGCCAGTCGTTCGA
>NZ_AHZC01000262.1 GCF_000247475.1 Rhizobium sp. PDO1-076
AGCCTGATAGTCGCGATACCGCTCCATGCTCTTGTTTTCGCTGTCGCGAAACGATGGCGTCGCTGCAGATTTCTGCTTGTCATAGGCCGCCATGCTGGCGATTTCGCTTTGACGATAGGATGGCGTCGAGATTGTCTTCTGCCGCTCGTACGCATCCATGCTCATGTTTTCGCTCTCGCGAAACGACGGAGTAGGTGTGGCTGCACGCACAGAAACACGCTCGTCACGAGCCTCAAGAGAAAGAGCGGATTTCTGATCGGCCTGCAAGGTTCTCAAGTCTCGCAGCCGCTCGGCGGCTAGGATCTCAGAAGGTGTATCGAAACCCGACCAAGCTTGAGTCGGCTCAATACCAGCAGGCCCAGTGTAGTTAAACATTTGATTTACGTATGTGACTCCGGCTTGCCACGTTGATGAGGGGAGCCCTGACCCATGCAAAAAGGGACTTTGTGACGGCTCACTGGAGATAATTGTCAATTCGATTGAGGACGAACCAGCTAATGGCCTAATATTTGTGCCGCCGATTGCAAACTGCGAAGATGCGGTAAACTTGCCAACTAGTTTGAATGCCTCGCTGTCCAAGAGAAATCCAACAAAGCTAGATATATTTGCGCCGCTAAACGGTTGCGAACTTGCATATCCCGCACCCAGTCCTACCAGCGAGGAAATTGGTGATTTTGTCGGATCAAATGCCGCTATAAACCCCAGATTTCCAAGTTTAGCTTGAACGCCTGAGGGCCAGTTGGGATTTCCAACGTCAAAGGTAGCGGTATAGCTAAACGGTCCCCATCCACCGTTAAAGGCGTGCACGGCCTTTACCTTGAAGTTAATCCCTCCAACAACCTCGATAGAGGCTCCTAAGTACTTATTTTCGGCATTCATCGAAACGCATCTCCCAATGAGATCTCAGTAAATGGACAGGAAAATAGCCGACATGAGAAAACCGAAAATCATTATAGGCCGACCAATCAAAACTCTATCTCGATTGCTTTGCCGGTAATAAGCCTGCGGGCCATCTGCGTCAAAAGTGGTTCCGGAATATTTATTATCAACGTTAAAGTCCCACCCTCTGGACGAATAGAACAATAATTCAACAATCTCTGAGCAAATTAAATAAGATGTGATGATGATAAATATAGGGGATAATATATTTACTATATTCATTTAGCTCTCCGGCCGTATAGAATAACCAAGTATACCAAATGCTGACTGCGATCAGCGCGACGAACAAATGTCGACAAAGACTGCAGCGAATACAAATCGATTGCATTGGTAGTCTCGCCGATCAATAAGCACCACGTAGGATTGAAAATCAAGGTCGCCTCACCTTGAATTCGGTCACGTATCCTGGAGAAATCAGGCCAGATCGAGGTATCACGCGGAGCGCCGCATCCTGGACCACTGCACCACGCCAATCACCCCACCGTTCATATGATAGCCTCGCATCATACTCATTAGCGACCGCGCCGATAACAGCGTATCGCGACACTCCATATTTTTCGGCGTACTGAGTTGCCAAATAATACGCCAACTCGCTGACCTCGACTCTTTGGCCTTCCCAAAACGCGGTGAATCTGAATCTCTGGGGCAAACTGGAGGTTTACGATCGG
>NZ_AHZC01000261.1 GCF_000247475.1 Rhizobium sp. PDO1-076
GGAGGTGCGGACAAATTCTTGGACTGCTTATGCTGCAATTCCGAGGTTCCGCCGGTATTCGGCGGGGCTAATGCCGCCCAGTGAGAGTTTTATGCGATGCTGATTGTACCACTGGATGTAGGTATCTAGCTGCTGCATGAAGTCGGTAGCGGTCGTATTGATCCAGGTGCGACTGTAGTACATTTCGTTTTTCAGCCGCCCAAAGAAGCCCTCGCAGGCCGAGTTATCCGGTGAGCACCCTTTGCGTGACATGGACCGGGGCAGCTGAGCATTTTGCATACGGGACAGCCAGCCGGGCCAACGATAATGGGCACCCCGATCCGAGTGCACAACAGGTCGGTCGGGACTGCCGGTGATTGTTTCGATTGCGGCGTCAAGCATTGTGTTCACTAGCTCTGCGTCCGGGCGCGTGCTTACAGACCAACTGACCACTAAGCCATCGAAACAATCGATCATGGGCGACAGATACACTTTACCTGCTGGCAGTTGGAATTCAGTGATATCGGTCAGCCATTTCTCGTTTGGCTTCGAAGCGTGGAAATCACGATTGACCAAATTTTCCGGCGCGGGATTTAATTCGCCTTGGTAAGACGTGTATCGACGCCGCCTAGCCGTGGTCACAACCAACTGCTCCTGCTTCATCAAGCGGCGTACTATCTTTTCTGAGACCTGTTCTCCGTCTCTGGCCAGTGCCGCATGAATGCGTCTGTAGCCGTAGCAGTTACGGTTGGTCTCGAAGAGCACCACAATGGTCTGACGAAGATCTGCGTATCGGTCCTCAAGAGAAAGCAGAGACCGATGATAAAAATAAGAACTGCGGGCGAACTCAAGCCGCCTGAGGAGTTCGGGTAATGCATATGTGTTTCGCAGGGCATCAACCAGCAGTGTCTTTTCCCGGTTTCCCAGGAGCCGCAGATCGATGCCCAGATCTTTTTTTATGAGTTCATTAGCCTTCGTAAGCAGGTCATGTTCCAGTTGTAGACGCTTCACATCTCTGCGAAGGGCTTCAAGTTCACGCTCGAGTTCGTCTCGGCTGGCAGTCGGTGGTAATTCGCGATGGCGTGTCATGGATGCAGGGACCTCACGACCAAGTTTCTGGTTCTTCCATTCGTACAACGTCTGCCGGCTTACGCCTACCTTCTGAGCCACCGAGCGGACACTGTCACGCCGGGAGCACAAATCGATCACGGCCGTTCGCTTCTGCTGCTCCGATCTGAGGGTCCCGCTTGAGTTGCCGGTGTGAACTCGCCGCCTGTCGCCAGGTTGAGATTCATCGATCCAAGCCGAAAGCTTTTCGCGGCCAGGGTAGCCAAGTGCCTTGATGGTCCATGCCAAGCAGCGTCCGTGGTCCAGATAGTGCTCAACAGCAATCCTCTTTTGCTCATCCGAATACCGCTGTTTGGTGCGCACGTAACCTGCCGACAAGTCGTTGCCGGATGCGAATTCGCGATGCCAATGCTTCAGAGCATTCTTCGTCGGATACCCCAACTGACGGATGGTGGCATTCGCCCGCTTGCCGAGCTTGATATAGAGCTGCACAGCTCTCATGCGGTCTTCGTACGAATACATGAACTATCTCCTGTTAGTCCAAGTTTTCGTCCGCATCCCCC
>NZ_AHZC01000260.1 GCF_000247475.1 Rhizobium sp. PDO1-076
TTTTAGGCGATGGCAAGGGGTGAGTAATTACCAGTTTTTCCAAGCCAGACTTAAAACTCTGGAGTACCTCTGGCAATTCAACTTTAATTTTGCCATATTCCGAAATAACACCTTTTTTCATGGTTATGTAAGCACTTATTACAACAGAATTTGAAGCATCTGTGGTACACACACCAAAGTATTTTTGTCGGAAAGCTAGTTTCTTTTTAAAAGATGAAACTTTCTTCATTACTGACGCATGGAGCTTTATAATTGAGTTGATTTTATTAGAATAATCTTCCAGCGTATTATATAAGGAACGCAACGCACTATAATCAACATCTTTATCGCTATAATCAACAGCGTCACTACTATATTTAGTGGTATATTCTCCATACTTAATGTTAAATTTCTCCGTCATACCCAAAATCAAATGATACGCTTCACTTTCTGGCAAGGACTTAGATAGCAGCTCAAGTTCATTTTCCAAGCAGGCACTCAAAGCCAACGCTTCAGTCAGCTTCGTTTGTATTTCTTCATCCAGATCCTCTAAAAAAATACATTTGTCACCTTCATTTAATACAACACTCGTTTTATTACCGGTTCGTCCCCTTGTCGCTTTCGGAGGAACATTTACTCCGGTCGATTGGGGAAGCAATACAGTAACCTCCACTTCAGAATCATTTTGTTCCCAACCGAAATCACTAGTTGATTCCAATTCATCATTTTGTTCCCAACCGGAATCACTAGTTGATTCCAAGTCATCATTTTTCCTATTGTGATTGTAAATTACTTTATACCCAGTCATCGTCTGGCCATTGGTTCCAAACGTTTCGTGCGCATGCGCTACATTCATTCGACCCTTAATTGCTTCTAGACCAATCTTCACAGGACGAGGTTCATTTTTGATCTTACCATGCCTCCATATTTCAAATGGCCCTGTATTGCCGCTGTTATGAACTCGATCGGATATCTGCGCCAACAAAGGCCACTTGATTGCTGTCAGGTATGAATCGCGCTGTACGAATTGTCTTTTTCTCTGCTGCTTTATCGAAGCACTGCCTGTCTTGCACACAGTTCGACCATCGCTCTTTACGGTGGCCGTCCCAAGACGGCCGTCTACATCTGTTGATTCAACAGGTGACTTGTCTATTGCTGCCATGTATGCATTAAGCTGCACGAATTCACTTTTGCTCTGCGGTTCTATCGAAGCACTGCCTGTCTTGCACACAGTTCGACCAAAAGCACTTCCATTCTCTACTGGAGCATGCAGTTGACGTGCTCCATCAGTAATCGGCGCGGGTGTTGTTGGCGATTGAATTTGGCTCGGGATTTTTGGCGACATCTACTGCTTCCGTTTGTTGTTGTACGCTTTAACGTACTGTCCGCGATCAAAGATTGAACGCGGGCGCTGGTCACGATATTCCATCGGCATCCCGTGCTGACTGCGGTAAGCTAAGTCGAAAGATTGTCGTGCAATGTCCTATATATTACATTACTTTAAATTTATTACTGAAGGTCTCCGGCCATACTCTTCCGAGGAAATGCCAGCGAAAGACGCCATCCGGAGATATCTGTCATGCTCTTGCAATTTTCGCCCACAGGCTCATCGCCGCAGTGCGCAGTTCGCGATGGTGACCGGAGGAGATGTCGT
>NZ_AHZC01000259.1 GCF_000247475.1 Rhizobium sp. PDO1-076
AGCCCAGAGGGCCGTATTTATTGAGAAGACCTGCTGCGACAGGAAATTAATCCTCACAACTTCAGCACAGACACTTGCGGCTGGGCGACTTTGTCATCGCCCGCGCCAAAGTTGTCAAACCTTCTCACCAAGTCGGGACTTATTAAACTCCGCCACTACGCCTTCCAACACGTCCCGATGGTGCTTCAACTTACCATCAATGAGAGCGACGAATTTCGGATCCTTCCAATTTTGTTTAGACAGGTTATAACCGGCCGCATGGTTAGCAATCTTTTGTTCTGCAGGCGTTAAGTGCAAAATTCGTTCGGGATTGCCGTGACCTCGAGTCATAGCCCCCCCGAATAGAAATTCAAAAAGCGACCCAAAGGTGTTAATTGATCAGGTTCAATATCGGCCCTACTACCGGCTGTGCAATATTCTAAGCTATCGCAAGTTTCAGTGCCGTATTTTTTAACAAACTCACTGAACTCCTTAAAAAGAGCGTGATCAAGCGTCGCGCCATCCTCACCTAAAAGTGTGCGCAGAGTCGCGGGACCTGAGATCTCGGGCTCGACGGTCTCGAACTCGGAAATATTACGCCCGGAAATCCGAGGCTCGGAAATCTGAAGCGCGAAGGTCCGGAACTTGGAGGTCTGCGGTTTCGAATTCCTTATCCATATCTTGATCATCGACTTCAAAGAAGAGACAAGGTCAACAATTCCATCTTGCACACTCACAAAGGCGGCAGCCAACCTGGAGCCAATAGGCGGCCATAGATTTGAGGCCGCCGATGTAAATGTCCGGAACGCCCTGATCAGCGTGGACTCGTTGGCAGCAAAAAGCTTGTCCTTGTCACTCTTGGAAATTCTCATGGCGCGACGTTTGGCTTTAGCATCGGCGGAATGCAGCTCCGCTCCTAAAGATACGCCGATTTTGGAATTCCCGCTTGACGAATTTAGCCGATTAGCCTTTTCCTCCTCCTCGTCGTTGCCAGAGGTTCCGCGGAGAATCGAGGGCAAGCTGTCCTCGCGCGTGCCTGACTCTTGGTCTATCTCAAAATCGCCTATCTCAAAATCAATGTCTATTTCAGGAGCTTTGTCTTGCGTAGAATTAGTTTTGACTTCGGTAGCCTTCACCCAACGCGATCCAGATTGCACATAATTGACGCGTTTCGCAGGATTTTGTTCCGCTTTCTTGTTGCGATAATTATTTTTTTTGCGATAATCGTTCGACTGCAAAATATCGACGTCAGAATCAGGTACCGCAGCGATCCACTTCCCATTCTTGGCTTGCGGCCCTTTGGTGACTTGCCGCGACTCAAATATAGCAATTAAACTGCTGAGGCTGGAACTCTGCGAACCTTTGCTGCTTGGAACTCCGCTGGGGGGCATTGCGTTAATCCTTACTTTTCCGAAATCTTGTCCATTGCACCAGGCCTGAGAAGGCCCGATTGGATCATGAAATTCTGTTGAATTGGTACAGTTTGGTTGAGAACCTAGCCGAAGCACAGGCGGCCTGCTGTGCCAAACTGGACACGCAACGGCAATAATCTTGGCTCCGGTTGGATATTTGTCGATTGCGGCGATCTAAGTGTCGGTCCACAAAGAACTTGAATGATATGAAACGTTTGTCGTCTAATCGTTCAAGGTATTTTCCGGG
>NZ_AHZC01000258.1 GCF_000247475.1 Rhizobium sp. PDO1-076
TCAAATCATTCACGACAGACACTGCGCCTGTGGAAACAATTTACCGAAGAAAATTTGTTCAGTGCATACTTTATGGCCTCGAAGACGGAAGCAGGAAGCGCTGAGTTCGCTAAAGATCTACAACCAGTGTCCATGATTTTTTTAACGACTTCTTTCGCATCCGCATCGATCACTCGGAGCCGTTGGTAGGGGTGCAAATCATTTTCGCAGATCGCCGCAATCCCCTCCCAGAGCTCTGGCAACATTCGAAAGTCCCACCATTCTTCAGCAAGCGGATAAATGGTATGACCGCAAAGGATAGCGGCGCGGCGCATAATGTACTCAAGTTTCTGTCTGTTCAGCCAAATTTCGGAATCCAACGCTTCTTCCCCTCTCCACCCTCTAGTGTAGGCGCGAGCAGCTGGGTTATCAAAGGCGGGATCTGTCGCGAAATAGTCGAATGCTGTTCCCATGTCGACGGTGCTGCCCGACGAATCAAGCGCTTCCACATCAACGGCCATGGCGCGTGGATGCGCCCCGCCGCCTGGCGTCGAGACCAAGGCAGGTTGATACCCGTATTGAGCCATTTGCTGCTGCGCTTCCACAGTTCGGAGGCAGTCATTCAACTTAATTCGCCAACCGTACAATCGGTTTGCTAGGATAGCGGCGACCAATATCACCGCAGCTAGCTCTCTATCAGCCCACAATACCAGGGACTCACTTGAATACAATCCTTTGAAATTATTACTTGGGTGGCTTGGATTAGAGTAGACCATATCTACGATGATCGGAAATTCATTACAGAATACATTCATCGGAACGAGATTTTCAACTATGTATTTATGCATTTTAACCCTTGACGTTGTCAATTGTACATCATATGCAAACTCAATACACGATTATTATGTGTTTTGTGCATGCCTTAAATTTCTATCTACATAAAAACTATATCAACCGCATTCTCGAATAACTACATATGAATCAATAGACGATTTTGACTTGCTCATCGCTCGTTCGCCTGACGAGGCCAAAAAGACACCCCCTTATGAAACATGCTAGCTTTGCGAACGAACCATTGAAGTTTGACAGATCTGTTAAAGATCTTCCTGACCCACACGCCGCCTCCTGCCTCTGTGGCTGCAATATCAACAAACGTCACCAAAAAATGTCCAGCTCGCCTAGCTGTTTGAGAATTTTGCGCAACACGGAGATGCGTGCCGCATCGGCTCCATCCCGCTACTGGGCTCTATCAGCCACTTTCTGTTCCTTTCACCCGTCAGATGAGAATCCTGCATTTCATTTGTCACTCAAAACACGTCACCACTTCGCTCCCGTGGGTTATGAGATGACCACGATCGGCCTCTATTGATGCTGTTCCTGCCGCCGAGATATGTATGACGCAGAGCCAACCGAACTTTCTACGACTGACAGTCTACCTGTCGCCAATGCTTTGGATTGTGCCAATTGATACAGGTCGGTGTAAGAGCCTGACCGAAAAAGAATTGAGTGAAATCAGCCAGTTGTGATTGATCGGGATAGGGGGACGCCTCGCGACGCCGCCCCTCCCACACCACCGGGCATACGGGTCCGTACCACGGCGGTTCGATCAGATTACGCTTGGGCAGAGACATGGAGACGAGGGAGACCCAGTGACTCGAA
>NZ_AHZC01000257.1 GCF_000247475.1 Rhizobium sp. PDO1-076
CCCTGAGCCGCGGATCGACGACCGACCGGCCGGGCTCTGGCCCCATGGCGCAGGTGCCGCAGGCATGGAAGACGGAACCGCTGCGGGCGCGGATATCGGCAGCCATCTCGTCATCGGTTTCGACTGTCGGCCCCGGAACTATCTCGCGCCTGATAAGACCCGCGAGCGGCTGCATGGCGGCAATCCGGCGCAGGATACGAGCACCGTCGATCAGTTCATCGAGATCGGCGCTTACGCTCAGATAGTTCGGCCGAATCAGCGGGGGTGCGAAGGGATCGGCGGATCTGAGTGCGATCTCGCCACGGCTTTTCGGATGGCAGTTCGAGATCCCCAGCATGAACCCGGAAAACAAGTCGGTGCGCATCAGGGCGCGCTTGCCGGGAACCGCGCGCGTATAGCTGAGCGGTGAGAAATAGAGCTGGATGTCGGGACGCGGCCGATCGGGCCGGCTTCGCACGAAACCTCCGGCCTGGTTGACGCTGAGCGACAGCGGTCCCTTGCGAGTCAGCACATATTGCAGGCCGACGCCAAGCCGCCCCCACCATGGCCGTAGCACGTCATTCAGGGTGGGACGGGACGATTCGTAGATATAGTCGAAGCCGAGATGGTCCTGGAGGTTCCGGCCGACCATCGGGGCGTGATGGATGGGGGCTATGCCCAAGGCGGATAGCTGACTGGCGTCGCCAATACCTGACAGCATCAGGATCTGCGGTGAATTGACGGCGCCGGCCGAGAGTACCACTTCGCGCGCCGTGCGTACTGTTGTCTTGACGCCGCCCCTCAGATATTCGACGCCGACGGCCCGTCCGGACTCGACCAGAATCCGCGTGACATGAGCATTCGTCCGCACCTCGAGGTTCTTCCGTCGCCGGACAGGGTGCAGATAGGCATCGGCCGACGAACAGCGCAGGCCCTTGCGGGTGGTGACCTGGTAAACGCTGGCGCCCTCCTGCGTCTCGCCATTATAGTCCGGATTGATCGGAATTCCGGCGGCCGCGGCGGCCTTGAGGTAATCGTCGGCGAGCGTGTGAACGGAGCCGTTCATGCTGGTGACCGTCAGTGGACCGCCCGTGCCGCGCCATGCGTCGCCGCCTTGCAGGTTGTCTTCCATCCGCTTGTAGACAGGAAGAATGTCGGCGGCCGACCAACCCGGATTGCCAAGCGCTGCCCAGCCGTCGAAATCCGCGTGCTGGCCGCGCACATAGACCATGGCGTTGATGGAACTCGACCCGCCAATCACCCGGCCGCGAGGCCAATAAGATGGCCGGCCGCCGGTGCCGGCATCGGGTTCCGTCTGGTAGCGCCAATTGAGCGTCGGGTGGTAGAAGGTCTTGCCGTAGCCGATCGGCATGCGGATCCAAAAATTGAAGTCGCTGCCGCCCGCTTCGAGCAACAGCACGCGAACCGAAGGATCGGCGGAAAGACGATTTGCCAATACGCAGCCCGCAGACCCCGCACCGACGATGATGAAATCGAAAACCTGTTCTGTCGCCATGCCAACTTTGCACCTCGAATATGTCACTGGTGACCCATGCCTACCTCTAATTTTAGCTAGGGGGTTGCCCTTTTTTGTCCCGATCCACTTCGCGGTAAATGTAGGGCCATTTTGGATCGATGACGCTTCTTATCGGCGATACACGACAAGGCGAGAATAGCCGTTAGGG
>NZ_AHZC01000256.1 GCF_000247475.1 Rhizobium sp. PDO1-076
AAGGGGAGGACCGTTGTCGAACTCGATCCCGGGATCATCGATGACTCGTTCGTTCGGGACCGCCTCGAAGACGACCCAGCAGATTTCGATGAGCTCCTGTTAGCAATCAGAGATCGCGGGCAGGACACTCCTATCCTTGTGAGGCCGCACCCGTTCGCCTCGGGGCGATACATGGTGGTATTCGGGCACAGACGCCTTCGGGCGGCAAAGGCGCTCGAGCGGAAAGTCCGTACGATCGTCAAAGACCTCAAAGACAGTGATCACCTCGTCGCGCAGGGTCAAGAGAACTCCGCACGGGCAAACCTGTCGTTTATCGAGAAGGCAATGTTCGCTGCCGAGATCGCCCGTCGTCAGTTCGATGGCGACAACGCGATTGTCCTTTCCGCCCTGTCTATAGACCGAGCAACCCTGTCGAAGATGCTGGCCGTCTCAACCATTCCCAAACTGGTGCTTGATGCCCTCGGTGCTGCCAAGGGTATAGGCAGGGATCGCTGGTATGAACTCAAGAACCTGCTGGAGCGTCCATCGACCCTTGAGAAGGCGTTGGACTTCATTGAGACAGCCGACTTCAAAGCAAATGGCGGCGACGACCGTTTCAATGCACTACTGGCTTTCTTGAAGGCCGTCGGGAAGCAGGCCAGTCCTAAGCCGATGAGAACCCAGAAGTGGTCGTCAGAAGACAAAGCTGTATCAGCCTACATTAAGGCGGACGCCAAAACATACACCTTTGCCCTGAAAGCACGGGATGCCACCGGCTTCGGCGACTTCATCGCTGACAACCTAGGTGACTTGTATCAGGCTTACCGGAACAAATTGGATCAATAAGGAGAGTAGACGGCAAAAAGAAAAAGGCCCCCAAACGACCAAGTCGTGGAAGCCCTTCTCGTATTCCCTAAGCAAGATCGAGAATCGCATTTCCATGAATCCCAGTCAAGAGTCTTTGGCATCGTTTTGGTGAGCGGATTTCTTTTGCCTGAAGAAAGGTGAAGGAATATGCAGACGAGAAATATAACGACGCCCTTTGGGCGGCGGCCGGTGGTGCTTGCGCTCGTAAAGAGGCAACTCCAGACGTCCGAGACGAAACCAAATCGCCCGGTCGAAAAATGGAAGGTGTTTCGCGACGCCTGCGAAGCACGTGAACGGCTTGGCCTCCAGGACAGGGCACTGACTGTTCTCGACGCACTCCTGACGTTCTATCCGGAAAGTGAGCTCAACTCCGATAATGGATTGGTGGTCTTCCCATCCAATGCCCAGCTCTCGGTAAGAGCGCACGGCATCACAGGAACGACCTTGCGCCGGCACCTGGCTGCCTTGGTCGAAGCCGGCCTCATCCAGCGCAGGGATAGTCCGAATGGCAAACGCTACGCTCACCGGGACAAGGGTGGCGACATCGAGCAGGCCTTCGGGTTCGATCTTTCGCCACTTTTGGTTCGCGCTGCAGAACTGGCGAGCTTGGCACAGGATGTCGCTGCCGAACGCCTGCGGTCCCGAAGAGCGAAAGAGGCGCTGACTATCTGCCGGCGTGATGTGCGCAAGCTGATTTCCGCCGCGATGGAGGAGGGGGCTGACGGCAATTGGGACGCGATCGAAGACATGTATGTCGGCATAATCGGCCGTCTCCCCCGCAATCCAGGCCGTCACCATGTGGAAGCAATCCTTGACGAGATGCAGCTTCT
>NZ_AHZC01000255.1 GCF_000247475.1 Rhizobium sp. PDO1-076
GAACGCTACACCGGTTGGGCCAGGAACGTCCCGAGCCGCGCCATCGCCCTTCCGGTTACCCTGGTTCTCGTCCTGATCGGCTGGGTCATGTTCCGGGCTGCCAATGTTGGAGACGCCTTCACCGTCTATGGCGGCATGATCGGCCTCAACGGCATCACCCCGAGCATCGAGTTCCTCGCCAATGTCACCCGCGAAAACCTGCTCTTCCTGGTTCTCGCCATCTTCGCGGTCTTTGCCGAGCCGTATTTCAAGAAGCTGACCGATGCGGAGAACGGGATCGAGGCGCATGGCTTCTCGGTTTCTCCGAATGGAACAGCCGTTGCCATTCCCTCGCTCGCCTATCCGATTGCCATGAGCCTGCTGCTGGTCGTGACCGTGGCGCGCCTGTCGGAACAGTCGGTTTCACCCTTCCTCTACTTTCAGTTCTGACAGGAGATAAGACATGGCCAGCATTCGCCAGCACACAGCGACACTGCTTCTTCCGACGGTCTTCTTCGGTTACGCAATCTATGCCAACTCGACCATGATCTTTGCTGCCGCCGGCAGCGAAGCGGAAGCAGCCCAGGTCAACGACCTGTCGCTCTCCTACGTCATCGACGGTGAAGCCACTCGCGATCTGGACGCGCTCTACAAGAGTGAACTGCCGCACCGCGATGCCGCTGTCGGCGTCATCGGCAACGCCCGCTATGCCCTGCTCGGCTCCGGTCGTAAAGGTGTGATCGTTGGTGACGACGGCTGGTTTTTCACCGGCGAGGAATTCAAGCGCGTCAAACCGACGGAAATCGAGTCTGCGGTCAGCCAGATTGGCGAGGTCCGCAAGAAACTGGCCGACGCGGGTATCGAACTGGTCATGGTGCCGCTGCCGGCCAAGTCCGACATCTACACCGAGCACCTGCCGGACATGATGCGCAACGACGCAATGATGACAGCCTACGGCGATTTCTCGACCGCTCTCAAGCAGGCCGGCATGACGGTTGTCGATACGCGCACCGCCATGCTCGCAGCCAAGCCGCATGACGATGTGTTCCTGAAATCCGACACCCACTGGACCCCTGCCGGGGCCAGGGTGACGGCGGAAGCCGTGCAGAAGACGTTCCAGCAAAGTGGCATCCTGCTCGCATCCGAGCAGGTTACCGCCTCCTGGCAAACACCGGTCGATGTCTGGGGTGACCTGACCAAATACATCACCTCTCCCGACTACGCACCGCGCGTCGGCCTGAAGCCGGAAAGTGTTCCGATCTATCGGACCTCGGTTGCCGAGGCCGAAGGCAGCGGTGACATTTTCGGCAATGATGCATCCGTTCCGGTCATGCTGGTCGGCACCAGCTACAGCGCCAATGAAAACTGGTCCTTCACCGATTTCCTGCGCCAGACGCTGTCCTCCGATGTGGTCAATGTCGCCAAGGAAGGTCTCGGCCCCGGCGTCCCTATGATGGACCTGCTCGAAGGCCAGGTGCTGGCAGATACGCCACCAAGCGTCATCGTCTGGGAATTTCCCGTCCGCTACCTCGGCACTGACACACTGTGGACGCGCAAGACGAATGCCGGCAACGGCGGCCATCACGGCCCGGTTGGAGAAGGCAATGTCTAAGCGTTTGTATCCGCTCGCCATTCTCGCTGTCTGTGTCGGTACGCTCGCCGCCCAACCGAGTGCGGCTCGCGTCAAGCCGTTCTTCCCTCGCCCGAAGGCGGAGGAGCCAGCACCGCCCCCCAGACCCGCACCAACGGGACCGGCTGCAAAGCTGCCCCTGGAATTGCAGGCGGTCCGCAAGGATCTGCTCGCCGGCAAGCGCGTCAGCTACCGGCAACTGCAGGCTCTCGCCGATGCCGGTGACGGCATCGGGGCGTTCCGGCTTGCCGAGAGGATCGTCAAGGATGGTGATCCCAAATTCACGACAGATGCCCTGCATTATTTCACCATCGCCGTCTCCGAAGGGCGCGGCCATGCGGTGCGACACATGCTGGATCTGTTGACAGATACGCAGGCAGAGTTCCGGCCAGCGCATCTGAAAAGCGCGGAAATCGCGTTGCGAGCCCAGGCCAAGAAGGGCAACGAGAAGGCCGTGGATGGCCTGATACGTTTCTACAGCGAAGGTCGCCCCTTCGGTGACAGGCGCGGCGAGCTTGAAACACTGCTCGCCTCCGGCACCAGCAAGAAGAACGGCGATACAGCGTTCAAGCTGGCGGTCATGCTGCTTTCCGGGCAGGGCCGTACTCCCGAACAGACCGCTCAGGCAAGCCGCTATCTTGTCATTGCGCAGCAGACCGGCAGCATCGGCGTCAAGGCTGCCGCCGGCAACATAATGGCGATGCTGAAGAACCCACCCTCGGAAGAACACGCGGAGGTACAACCATGACCACCACACGTAGATACGGCTATCTGGCTGGCGTGCTCGCCGCAGTCACTCTTTGCAGTAGCTCGGCGGCATGGGCGCAGGCCGATGCGGATCCGTCATCCTCCTACGGTTGCCGCAATCTGGAGGAAATTTCGGAACTGCAGATGATCGAAGGCAAGGACGGCATGTTCTTCCGTATTCTGGCGGATCTTCGCCTTCAACATGCTTTCACCGACCAGACCGCCGACAATCTCGCGGCCATGTCCAAGGCGCTGGAACAGAAGGGGACGACACTGATCTATGTGCCGCTGCCGACGAAATCCCAGGTCCTTCCGGAACTCGTCCCGGCACGGGCTTCGCTCTATGGCTTTGACGCCGATATCGCAATGCAGATCTACAGCGATGTCATTCGCCGCCTGAGTGACAGAGATGTTGCGGCGGTCGATATCGCGTCACCCATGCGCGAGGACAACATCAACGGCTTCGGCGAACACTCGTTCTTCCAGTCGGACTTCCACTGGACGGCCCATGGTGCAAGCGTTGCCGCGAAAGCGATCGCCGAACGCATGAAGCAATTGCCTGCCTATGCCGATGTGACGCCGGTGCCGTTCAACATGGAAGAGGTCAAGCCGGACCCCGAGTATTCGAGCATGCGCGAGCTTCTGCAGAAGCACTGCACTTCGAATGTCCCGACTGTCACCGCTCATGCCTACCGCGCGGTGCGCAACGAAGAAGCCGCCACCGACGGCGCCTCGGTAGACATTTTTGGTGGAGGTGACGAAGCCACAGTTGCACTGATCGGAACCAGTTACTCCGACAAGCCGATCAGCAACTTTTCCGGCTACCTCGAACACTGGGCCCAAATTCCCATCGACAACTATTCGATCTCGGGCGGAAACCAGTTCGGCTCGATCCTGTCCTACATCACGTCGCGAGAGTTCCAGGAGCAACGTCCACGCTTCCTGATCTGGGAGAACCCCATCTACAACAATCTCGGTCAGTTTGGTGCAGCACCCTGGAAGGAAATCATCGCCGCGTCACTGGGCGAATGCAGCCCGCCGCTGACGACAGCTTCCGTCGACGGAAAAACCGTTGAAGCGGATCTCACACAAGTCAATTTGAGCGGCAACGATGTCCTGTTGGCCGACATCGGCTCCGACAGCAGCCGCAGCGTTACCTTCAAATTCACAGGCGCGGATGGCCAGATACGCACCCGTGCCATGGATCGCGGCGACCGTCTGCGCACGACTGGTCGCTACTACTTCTCGCTGGGCGGCTTTCCTGCGGGATCGTTCAGCAAGGTCGCCGTCTCGTTCGATGCTCCTGTCGGCGAAGACACCTCCCTCTCTGTCTGCAAGACGAAACTCGGAGAAGAGTCATGATGACGAAAACCCACTTCAACCTCGCTTTGGTATCGATGGCCGCAACCCTCGCTTTCGCTCTGCCTTCCCTGGCCGACGATGGTGGTCTGTATGAAAAGCCGATCGACCCGAATTCGGCCTTTGTCAGGGTCATCGCACCCGGCTCATCGATTGCCTCGGTCAAGAACAGTTCGTTCAGCCAGCTGAACGACGGCGTCTCACCTTATGTGGCGGTGGCACCCGGCGACATCTCGGTATCATCCAGCTTCCGCCAGGCAAGTGTCGAAGCGGCAGCCGGAAAATTCTATTCGGCCGTCATCACTCAGGATGGTGTGGTCACGGTCGAAGACGACATGACGAAAAATCCTTCCAAGGCGACGTTGACCCTCTACAATCTGACGGAAAAAGCGGCACTCGATCTCTTCGTTCCACAGGCCGGATCCGACGCTGTCTCGGATGTCGACAGTGGCGCATCGAAGTCAGTTGCCCTTCGAGCCCCGCTGAAAGTCGATCTTGTGGTCCGCGATGGCGAAAAGGAAATCGCCAAGATCGACGCGGTCGAATTCAAGCGGCTTGCCGGTGTCACCATTGTGGTGACCGGCACGGGCGACGATGTCACCGCGGTCGCGGTTCCCAGCACCATTGCGCGTTAATTCCTGAAATAGGTCCGGAGGTTTATCATGACGATTGGAAAACTGGTTAAATCGCTGCTCATGGCAGGTGTGATGACGGTTGCCACCGGAACTCCGGGAAGAAGCGAGCCGATCGATGTCCGGTTTTTGCCGCCGGACATCGACGTCCCTAAATCGGCAGTCTGCACGCCGCGCATCCGCGACGAAGACATGATTGCCGACTGGACGGCATGGGACCGCAAATCGCTGCCCAAGCGTGAAACCTACTCAATCACCCGCGACATGAACCGTTTGCGCGATATCGATGCAGGGCGTTTCGAGCCGATCCTCACCCGCATGCAGCAGCTTTTGCCGAGCATCAAGCCGGATTACAGCGAGAAGGATGCGTTGTTCGACACGGTCAAGCTGATGCTGGCCATGGGCGAAGGTGAAAAAGTCCGTGGCCAAGGGCTGGTCAAGAAGCTTCTGGAAAACAAGGAGCATCCTGCCGGATCGCTGAACACCCTTGCCGACTACCTGATCGACGGCAAAGGCATCGAAACCGATCGGACCAGCGGCCTCGAACTCAAGGTCCAGGCTGCCTATGGCGGAAATGCGGACGCCATCCTTGACCTCGCCCGCATGAGCAAGAACGGCGAAAAGATCGCCAAATGGGAAATCGAACCGGAACTGGCGGTCAACATGGCCTTCGGTTCGCTGGTCGGCGTTCTCGACGAAGGCATTTGCGACCGTATCGGCCGCGTCGCACGCGAATATGATGGTGGCGAGATCGTTACGAACGATCCGAATGTCAGCCTTGCCTGGTACAGGTTTGCCGCCGACCTCGGCGATACGTCCGCCGCCTGGGAAGTTGCCGAGTACAACCTTCTCAGCGAAAAAATCGTCAAGGACAACGATGTCCTGGTCAAATATCTGACGATGGCAGCAGACGGCGGCAACATGGCCGCGATTCTGGAACTCGGCCGCCTCTATGCAGAAGGTGCTATCGTCGAACGGGATCGTGAAAAAGCACTCTACTACTATACCATCGCGGAAAAATCCGGGAACCAGGCGGGACTGGTGAAGCAAGCCCAGCTCTACGAGCAGACAAAGGATACCTCTCCGGCAGACGCAGCGGCTTACGAGACCACGCTCCGCCAGCTCATTGAACGAGCCGACCCGCCACCCTGGGCGTTCACTCGTCTTGCACGTCTGGTCCAGAACCGGGAGGGCCTCTGGCAATCGGCAGAAAAGGCCAAACCCTTGCTGGAAGAAGCGGTAAAGCGCGGCGACATCGAAGGCGGCATTGATCTCGCCGAGCTTCTCGTGCGCGAAAGCCCGAATGCCGCCACCCTTGCCCGCTCGACCGATCTTCTCAGCCAGGCAATCCAAGGCAATGGCGAAATCAATGCCATTGCCAAACTCCAACGCATCTACCTCTGCATCGATCCCAAGGGTCCCGATCTGCAGGCCGCTGCCTACTGGTCGGATATTGAAGCCGGCGCGGGCAACAAGACCCTCAATCTCAAAGCCGATCAGATAGACCAGCTTCCGCAGCTTAAGGATCCGCTGGTGATCGCGGCGATCCAAACCCAGGCGCTTTACGGCCGCGCCAGCGCGCTTGCCCTGTATCAGCGCTATCTGAAAAGCGCCGGTTACTCAGATCAGGTGCTGAAATTCTGGGAACAGCGAGCCGAGGTCCGTCGTGGCGCAACAGTTGAAGCCGTCCTGCTTGATTTCAAACAGAACGTCGAGAAAGGTCGGATGACAGAAGCCAAGCAGAGTATACGGCTGACCAGCGAAGCGATGAGCGTCGATGCCGGTCTGAGCTTTGCACGCTTCCTTATCGAAAACTACGCCAGCGACCGCGACAGTGTGCAACTTGCCAAGGAGATACTGAAGCCATTGGCGGCTGGCGGTTACGGCCGTGCCGTTCGGCTTCTGGAGGAACTGGATGGCGAAGGCCTCAACCCACTTTCCTCAACCGTCAGCTACTACGGCGACGTGATGAAACAGAAGGGCGACATGGCCGCCCAGTTGCTGCTTGCCGAGAATGCCGAAGACAACGCGACGCGTGAGCTCTTCTATCAGCGTGCCATCGGCTCGCAACGCTGCGACTACGATGACTCGATGTCACTCGCCGAATTCGCCATGCGCCACAACCGCGAAGATGCCAAGCGCTGGTTGGCAATCGCATCCCATATCGCGACCGACGACGCCTGGCGCAAGGTCAAGATCGCCGACATGTACATGGAACTCGACACACCGGACACCAACAAGACAGCGCTCGACCTTTACGCCGAGGCACGCAGCGGCGGCGAACCGGCTGCCTTCTACCGTCTGGTGAAATACTATGCCAACAATGCCGGTGACGCTTACGATCCGAAGGCGGCAAGTGACATCTTCGTTGATCTCGTTCAGCGCTCCGACCTCAACAGCATGCCCGAAAAACTCCTCATGCTGGCCAACATGAAGCCTGAAATCAGGCGTCAAGTAAGCCTCAGGATCAATGTCAGGGATCTTTATCAGCGTTCTGCCGACACCGGCCAGCCGGTGGCCATGCGCGAACTGGGCAAGCTCCTGCGCAATGATCCGAAGGAAAGTCGGGCAATTATCGATGCATTTGCCTGGCTGAAGAAGGCGGCAGAAGCGGGCGATGCCGAAGCCATGTATCTGCTGTCGCAATCTTATGCATTCGGCACAGGAACCAAGCCCGCGCTTGATGCCGCTCAATACTGGATGGCGAAGTCGGCCGAGGCTGGCTATCCCGAAGCCGCCCATGTCTTGATGCTGACCAAAGCTGGAACGGAGGGCTGAGCCTTTGACCGATTTCACCACTTCACGGAAATGCGGCGTTACCGCCGTATCACTGCTCGCCCTGGCAGCGCTGGGTGGCACGGCATCCATTGCGAATGCTGCAGAGGAGACCTGCTTCTCGATTCCCGCCCCCGTGATCAGCCTCGGCTTCGGCAGTCGCTATGAAGCGGACTCCAAAACCCGATCCGATCTGGACGATGATTCCGACGCGGCCGTGACCAAGGCCTTGAAGCCGATCGATCTATTTATCCAGAACCTGGCCAAGCAGGTGACCAAGGCCGGCAAGGAAACCGACGCAACCAGCCGTGCCGACTACCAGCGCTGCGTCATAAATGCCGTGTACCAATGGGCCTCGGCCAATGCACTCAGCGACATGCAGACGGACAATGCCAAACTCTCCGTTCCTTCGCGTGTCGGCGGCATCGCCATCGCCTATGCAGAAAGCCGTAACCAGGTGAGCGGTGTGGCCGACAGGCAGCGCGTCATCGAGAAATGGCTGCTGGAACGGGCTCGCGCAACGGTCCACTTCTTCGACAATGATGCAACGAAGGGGGCGGCCCGCAACAACCTGCGCGCCTGGGCGAGCCTTGCGGTTGGAGAGGTCGGCATCCTCAATGAGGACAAACCGCTGACCGACTGGGCCATTCTCAGCAACCGGACGATGATTACCGATGCCTCTCCTGATGGCAGCCTGCCTCTTGAGATGAACCGGCAGCAATATGCCCTGCACTACCAGCTGCATGCCATGTCGCCGCTGGTCACGTCGATCGCACGGCTTTGCTCTGCGGGCTATGGAAAAGGCGGGGCAGACCTGACGAAGCTGGCCACAATGGCACGCTTCTCGATCAATGCCGTCAAGGATCCAACGATTGTTCAGAAAATCACCGGCGTCAAACAGACGGTCGAGCCTGGCTTGAAGGACAACACATCGTCGCTCGGGTGGCTCGAACCCTATGTCGCGTTGAGCAATGACAAGAAGATGGAAACCGAGTTCGCCGACCTCCGGCCGCTGTCGAACTCCAAGCTCGGCGGCAATGTCACAGCGTTGTATGGAAACAAGCGAACAAGCTGCGTCATAACAGCCATTCGCTGAAGGAGAACGACTTATTCGGAAACGAGACGGATCTTGTGGCTGATCAGCGGGGCAACCTGCTTGATCGGTTGCGGACCACGGTCGCTATTCCACTCTCCAACTTCCATGGAGACGAGGGAACGCACGGCATCGAGCGAGAAATCACGACCATGCGTGCCCGCAAGCGCCTCCTGCAGACGGCCAATCAGATCTTCGGCATCAGTATGAATAGACTGCGTCACCTTCCCGGTTCCTCCGAAAATATCATGCGCCAAAGATGGGTGTTTTTCTAGCGTCCAGAAGCCAACAATGGCCCTGAACACTTAAAAAAGTCGCAATTCTTCGTGGATGGCGCGGGACCGGTGGCAACATGTTTGCCAAAATGGCAAACAAAATCCAAACAGCGGCGCGCAATCTCTGCGCACCGCGTCAACCTGGAACAGGTGAAAGTTTAAGGGGGTGGCTTATGCCGCCATGCCCCAACCGGAGGGGTCGTCTTCGCCGAACATGCGCTCAAGGCTGAGGAAGCAGATCATGCTCTTGTCATGGGCGATGATGCCGTCCGAGAAGGCTGAACTCGGGCCCGTGGCGGCTGGAAGCGGTTGCAGGGTGCTGCCGGCAACAGTGAGAATATCCGAGACGCCATCGACCAGCAGCCCGACGGTCATACCGTTGACTTCGGTCACGACAACGGCACTCCGCTCGGTTGCCTGTGCTGCCGGCATGCCGAGCTTGACCGCAAGGTCGACGATCGGGATCACGGTACCGCGCAGGTTCATGACACCAAGCACTTCATACGGCGAATGTGGAATGGGGGTAACCGGCGCCCAGCCACGGATCTCGCGAATGGACGTCGTCTTCACGCAGAACTCCTGATCATGCAGACGAAATGCAATGATCTCAAGCGAGTCGGCGGCATTCGAGTTTGAAGTCAAATTCATGTACATGTCCTCCCAAGGTGCTGCCGACGTGCAGCCGCGACCAAAATGCCAGCTCAATCGTGCACTCTCGAGACAACTCCGTCTCCGCCGTCCGTGACAGAGAGCCCTTGTTCGTTCGAAGCCGCAAAACGAATCGGTCTATTAGGATTAGTAAATGATAAATCCATTGATAAGCCATTAATGCCCGCGCCGAATAACCCGGCCAAGGGCAATCCGGCACCTCTACGCTGCCCGCAACTCCAGATTTAGCGCAGCATTGACAAGGTCACGCCAATCGCGATCCGCGGCCAGTCGCGGGGGAAACAAACCGGGTAGAGCCAAGAAGCAGCCGGATGGATCGGCAGAATCCACGGCCGCAGAAGCTTGGCATAACTCCGCAGCCCGCGGATCCTCGATCTGCGGGTTCTGCATGACGTAGGCAATCCAGAGCGCTGTTGCTTCGGCAAAGACGGCTGCATCACGCCCCGCTGCCAGGTCATCGACTGCCGCTGCAAAAATACGCTGCGGCAGCTTCTGGCTTCCGTCCATAGCAATCTGTTTCGTGCGGTGAGCAATTGTCGGGTTGGAAAACCGCTCGATCAACTGCTCCCGGTATTCATCAAGATCGATGCCCGGCACAGGATCTAGCGTCAGTGCTGCTGCTGCCATATGCTGGCGCACGCGCTCAGCATAGTCCGGCACCGCCATGACATCCTTGACATACTCAAGGCCCTTGAGTTGGCCGAGATAGGCAATCATCGAATGCGGGCCGTTCAGCATCCGGAGTTTCATCTTCTCATACGGCTCGACATCGGCGACGAACAGAGCGCCCGCACTTTCCCATTCAGGTCGACCGGAAACGAAGCGATCCTCGATCACCCATTGCATGAAGGGTTCCGTATCCAGCGCCAGCTTGTCTTCAACTCCGAGGAGATCCGCCGCACGACGGCGGGTTTCATCCGTTGCCGCAGGAACGATACGGTCCACCATCGTGCAAGGAAACGCACCTTCCGCCGCGATCCAGCTGGCAAGCGCCGGATCTTGGGCCTCAGCCATTTCCAGCACCAGCCGTTCGACCACCCGACCGTTGGTTGGCAGGTTGTCGCAGCACAATACTGTAAAGGGCGACAGACCCGCACGTTTGCGCCGCGACAGGCCCTCGACAAGAAAGCCGATCACACCAACGGGTGCACCGGGCGCCACCAGATCGGCGGCAATGGCGGGATGACGACGATCAAGTCCTCCCGATGCCGGATCGAAACCATAGGCCTTTTCCGTGACCGTCAGCGAAACGATGCGGATTGCCGGATCGGCGAGCAGGACCAGCAGGCCGTCGCGATCGTTTGCAGCCGAAATACCGCCAACGACCGACCCGACTACGCGCGGCTCGGCCCCCGATGCATCGCGTGCAATCACGGAAAACAGATGATCCTGCATCTTCAAATCGCGGATCGGCTCAGACGAGCGCAGGCTCACGCCAACAATGCCCCAGTCGCCGAAGGATGCTGCAAGTGCGGTGTCCGTGTAGACCGCCTGGTGCGCGCGATGAAAGGCGCCAAAGCCGATATGAACGATACCGGGTTTCAGTTTGGCGCGATCGTATTGCGGTGAGAGAACCCCGCCGGCGAATGGAGAGGATGAAGACAGCTGCATGATCAGGACAATCCGTAAGTAAGATGTGACAAAGCCCGTTCGATACCGCGCAACTCGGCAAGACCCTTGAGCCGTCCGATTGCCGGATAGCCGGGCTGGGCACCACGCGTCAGGTCATCGAGGATTTCCTGCCCGTGGTCGGGGCGCATCGGAATCTGGTGATCCGGGCGGCCCTCGGCCTTCCGGCGCTTTTCTTCTGCAACAAGTCCGGCAATCACCGCGACCATATCGGTGTCCCCTTCGAGATGTTCATCCTCGTAAAACGAGCATGGCGTGCGATCCTCCTCGCGCCGGACATTGCGCAGATGGACAAAATGGATACGGGGTGCAAACCGGCGCACCATGGCCGGCAGGTCATTGGCAGCCAGCGCCCCGAGCGAACCTGTGCAGAAGGTCATGCCATTGGCGGGACGGTCAACCGCCTTCAACATATCGGCGTAGTCGTCGGCAGTCGACAGAACGCGCGGCAGACCGAGCAGCGCCCATGGCGGATCGTCCGGATGGGCGCAGATATTGATCCCGACCTCTTCGGCAACGGGAGTGACCTCCGCGAGAAAGTCGACGAGATGTCCCTTCAGCCTGTCGCGATCGATGCCGGCATAGGTCTCAAGATGCGCGCGAAGCTGCGGCAGGCTGTAGCCGTCGGCCGAACCGGGAAGCCCTGCACCGACATTGCGGGAAAGGCTGAGCTTGCGTTCGTCGGCCATCCCTTGAAAGCGCTGCAAGGCCTGTTCACGGGTTTCCGGATCATAGTCGTCTGGCGCCGATGGCCGCTGTAGCAGATGTATATCGAAAGCAACGAAATCGATGCGGTCGAAGCGCATGGCTTTCGCACCGTGTCGTGCCGTCCAGCGCAGGTCGGTGCGGGTCCAGTCCAGCACCGGCATGAAATTGTAGCAGACGGTTTTAATGCCGGCCGCAGACACTCGCCGCAGGCTCTCTTGCCAGTGGGTAATGTGCTCGCGCCACGGCCCCGTCTGCGTCTTGATACTCTCGGAGACCGGGATGCTTTCCACCACATCCCATTGCAGCCCGCCCGCCGCAATTTCGGCCTTGCGCTTGGCGATCTCCTCGACCGGCCAGACCTCCCCTGTCGGAATGTGATGCAGAGCGCTGACGATACCAAGCGCACCAGCCTGGGCCGCATCCTGCACACTCACCCGGTCTACCGGACCGAACCAACGCCATGTATGTCGCATGGAAAACTCCTTCAGCGAAGAAAACTGAGCTGCACCTTGCAGGCAGCCGAACGGTCGCCCGCCTGTTCGAAGGCCGCAACCGCCTGATCGATAGGAAAGCTGTGCGAAATGATCGGCCGAACGTCGATCCGTCGGTCGGCAATCAGTCGGACGGCCTCGCCGAATTCCACATCGAAACGCTGCGATCCGACGAGACGAAGTTCCTTGCCCACCAGTGCATTGAGTGGAAGCGTGATGTCGCCCGTCACGCCGACCTGCACGATCAGGCCGCGCGGCCGCACCGTCGCGATTGCGGTTCTGAGCGCCGGCTCCGCAGCCGAGCATTCGAAGACCGCATCGAATTGCCCCTTGTCCGCCTCGAAAGGAGCGAGCGCGCCCGGATCGTGGCGAACATTGATTGTTCTCGTGGCACCCATCGCCTTGGCTCTTTCGAGCGCGGCATCAGCAAGATCGGTAACCACCACCGCGCTAGCACCGGCATGGCGCGCAGCCGCCACGACCAGCGCTCCGATCGGGCCGGCGCCGGTGACCAGGACGGTGCGTCCCGAAAGATCGCCAGCCTGCGCCACCGCATGCAGACAAACTGCTAGCGGCTCGGCGCAGGCGGCTTCTCCGGCTGTGACCAGGGAGCCTGCCGGGAAGCACTGAAGCGACGGAACGATCATCCAGTCGCGAAACATGCCCTGCGCATGGGGCAGACGCATCGCACTGCCCATGAACTGCATGTTGAGGCAGTGAATGGGCGTACCCTCGCGGCAGAAACGGCAATGGCCGCAGGGCTGGCTGGGATTGATCGCGACCAGATCGCCGATTGCAAGACCCGAGACACCGGCACCGAGGGCAGAAACATAGCCTGACGCTTCATGGCCGGGAATGATCGGTTCGCGAACCCGCACCGGACCGAAACCACCATCTTGATAGTAATGCAGATCGGAGCCGCAGATGCCGCCCGCCGACATCTTGATCAGGATTTCTCCCTCGCCCGGCTCGCCAACATCCGCCGTTTCAACCTTGAGATCACGTTGGCCATAAAGCCGGGCAAGGCGCGTTTGCATCACTCTATTCCCTTCAGCGGATCAGACCGAGCTCTGTTGGCAGCCAGAGCGTGACGGCCGGAACAAAGGTGATCAGGATGAGGGCGATGAACAGCGGCACGAGCCAGGGCAGGATCGCCATGGTCGTCCGCTCGACGGAAAGCTTGGCAACGCGCGACAACACGAAGAGCACCATGCCGAGCGGCGGATGCAACAGCCCGATCATCAGGTTGAGCGTCATGATCAAACCGAAATGCACCGGATCAATGTCGAACTGCAACACGATCGGCAGCAAAATGGGCACCAGGATGGTGATCGCCGCGATCGTATCGAGAAAGCAGCCGACAAACAGCATCAGCAGGTTGACCAGGATGAGAAACACCCACTTGTTGTCGGTGATCGACAGCATCGCACCGGACAACATCTGTGCGGCCTGACTGACCGTCAAAAGCCAGGCAAAGATCGATGCCGCCGTGACGATGAACAGGACCGATGCGGTTGTCTCGATCGTGTCGAAGGTCGCACGCGACAGTGACTTAAGCGTCATTGTCCGGTAGCGCACCAAGCCAAGGAACAGTGACCACAGAACCGCCGCGACCGCCGCCTCCGTCGGCGTGAACCACCCCATGGTCATGCCGCCGATCAGGATGACCGGCGTCATCAGCGCCATGACGGCCGAAAAATCGAAATACCAGTCTGCTGCCAGCAACACGACGAGTGCAACGGCCACCGCCACGTTCATCGACTGGCCAGCCAGCATCAGCACATAGATCGAAAACGGCACGGCCAGCACCACCATCACCTCGACGGATGCCGAAAGCAGTCGTTTGATTTCGAAAGGCGTGTCGGCACCCCATCCCCGCCGATAGGCAAAAATCGCCACGGTGATCATCATCAACACCGTCATAACGACACCCGGTACGATACCCGCCATGAACAAGGCGCCGATGGAGACATTAGCCATCATGCCGTAGATCACGAAGGGCAGCGACGGCGGAAAGATCGGGCCAAGGGTGGCCGACGCGGCCGTCACGCCGACGGCGACTTCGACCGGATAGCCGTGATCCTTCATCGCCTTGATCTCGATTGTGCCAATGCCGGCGGCATCGGCCAGAGCGGTCCCCGACATGCCGGAAAAGATCACCGAGCCGATAATGTTGACCTGCGCCAGCCCCCCCTTCATCCAGCCGACAAGCGCGACCGCGAAGGAGTAGATGCGGCCGGTGACGCCTGCGGAATTCATCAGGTTTCCGGCGAGGATGAAGAAGGGGACGGCGAGCAGCGGAAAGCTCTCGACGCCGGCAATCATCCGCTGCGCGGCAATGATATCGGGCGCGACATTATAAAAGACGAGATAGAGGACGGAGGCGACAGCCATGGAGATGGAGACGGGCACGCCCACGACCATCAGGACAAGAAAGGAACCAACGAGCAGAAGCATGGATCAATCCTCGATCTTCTGAAATTCTTCCGGCCGCTCGAGCACGGAATAGCCGCGCCGCTGATTGGCAATGAATACCTGGATGGAGCGGAACAACATCAGCACGAAGCCGGCCATCACGCTGTAGAAGACGATGTTGCGCGGCAGGTTGACGGTGACCATGCGCTCGTCGGCGACAATCGACACGTAGCGCCACATCAGCCAGCAGGCGTAGACAAAGAAACCGATCCGCACGAGATCGACAAAGATCGCAAGCGCCCGAGCCACCTTCACCGGAACGTAGTGATAGAGCACGTCCACCTGGATATGGCGCGACACACGCACACACATCACTGCCCCGAGAAAGACCACGGCGATCAAGCAATTGATCGCAATTTCTTCCGTCCAGGCGTAGGAATTGTTGAGCACGTAGCGGGTGAAGAATTGCAGGAAGACGCACCCCGCCATGAGCCAGAAAATGGCAAGCGTGACCCAGTCTTCGATAGCGTAATGCGAGATATCGATATCGGGTGCAGCTTCATCGAAGGAATGAGCAAGTTCCTCCGCTGTAATCGGCGTATGGATTTCTTTTGACATGACAGACATCCGCGAAAGAGGAAGAGATGCCGGCTCATCCTTGGAAGAGCCGGCGCACGGATCACTTGACGGCGCGGATCGCCTCCCAGTCGGCTTTGACATAGCCGAAATCTTCCATGGCCGCTTTTTCCATCACGGTCTTTTCGAAGTCGGTCTTGTCGACTTCAGCAACATCGATCCCACGTTCCTTGAACGTCGCCACCAACGCCTGCTCGCGCTCGGCAATGATATTGGTGCTGCGTTCGGCCGCCTGCTGCATCACCTCGGTGAAGATCTGCTTGTCGGCATCCGAGAGCTGCGCCCACAGGCTCTTCGAAATCAGCGTGTTGAGATGATCGACGATGTGGCCGGTGAGCACGATGTGCTTCTGAACTTCGTAGAACTTCTTCGCTTCAATCGTGGTCAGCGGGTTCTCCTGCGCTTCGACCGTGCCGTTCTGCAGGGCAAGATAGACCTCGGCAAAAGCGATTGGTGTGGTGTTCGCACCGCAGGAACGCGGCATGGCGAGATAGGCAGGCACGTCCGGCACGCGGATCTTCAGGCCGGCCATGTCGGCGCATTTGGCAATCGGCTTGTTCGAGGTGGTGTGGCGTGTTCCGTAATAGGTAACGGCGACAATGTGGTTGCCGGACGCCTCTTCGTAGCCCTGGGCAAGACGCTTGAACACATCACTCTTGGTATAGGCGATCAGATGTGCCGGATCACGGAACGTATAGGGATAATAGGTCACGCCGATCGGTGCATATTCGCGCGCCGCAAAGCTCGAACCCGAAATGATGATGTCGACCGTGCCGAGTTTCAGGCCCTGGTTGAGGTCGGCTTCCTTGCCGAGCTGCGATGCCGGGAAGACATCGATCTTGTAGCGTCCTTCGGTGCGCTTACCGATCTCCTCGGCCGCCCAGACGGATTCGGTGTGGAACGGTTCCGACGTCTCGTAGACATGCGCCCACTTCAGCACGGTTTCCGCATGTGCGGTGAAAGCAGTGGCCAGAACGGCGGCGGTCGCGCCCAATAGCATTTTCAGTCTGAACTTCATTTCATTCTCCTCCCAGGTTGAAAGTCAGTGGATCGGCTAGACGCCGCCGGCACGCCTCCATGCGGCCGGTATCGAACCGTCGGTCGTTTCCTCCTCGAAACTTTCCGACAGGCGAAGCTGTGATTGATCAAGATGGGCACGCATGGCGGCCCGGGCTGCGACAGGATCACCGGCTGCAATCGCATCCCGAATGGCACGATGCTCCTCCATCGCGGCCCGCCAGGTATCGCTATTTTCGAAATAGCTGGCGAGCTTTTCGAAATACGGCGTCATACGCATATCGTGAATACTGCCGACGAAACGGTTCAGCGTGGCATTCGCGATGATACCCGACACGATCACATGGAAATCGCGATCAAGCGCCAGAGCGAGGCGACGATCATCCAGCGCTGCCGCCATCTGTGCGAGATTGTCGTCGAGCACCAGAATATGCTCGGGCTTGGCCAGCCTTGCGGCTTCCTCTGCCACAGCGCACTCGACTACGGCCCGCGCACGCAGCAATTCGAACGGCCCTTCGAAATCTTCCGGCGGCAAATCGGCAGGCGGCACCTTGCGTGCCGTCACATAGATGCCGGAGCCCATGCGGATATCGATGAAACCTTCGACTTCCAGCACGATCAATGCCTCGCGAATGGTCGGGCGCGAGACGCCGAGCTTTTGCGCCAGATCACGCTCGGCCGGCAGCCTGGATCCCGCCGGCAATTCGCCGCGTTCGATCAGGCCTCGCATCTGGTCCGCCACCTGGCGATACAGGCGGCGCGATTCCACGGCAGAAAAAATCATGGTCTGCATGTGCCTTCTGGACAGGTGGCCAAGTGGTCATACCAATTTAGTCAGTCGTACACCCGCGACCCGATAGCTGTCAATCGCATTCCAGTCCAGTTTCCGCGCAAGTCAGCAACAGCCTACTTGTCGGCCAGCATGGCCACCAGGACATCCGTCTGCGAAATGATTCCGACCAGACGGTTTCCGCCATTGATCACCGGCAAATAGTGCAGACCTTCCTCGGCGAATGTGACAATCGCCGCCGAAACCGGAGATTGGGGAAGAACCGTACGGACCGGCGTGGTCATGATATCGCGCACCGTGCCGTTTGGTGCGGAAGCACCGGAAAGCGCAAGACGCAGTCGCCGGCGAAAGCCGATGACCGGCCGCCCCTTGCTCCATTCGGCCTTGTCGAGCAGATCCGTCTGCGTGACTATGCCGATGACCCGGGCATTGTCGTCGGTAACCGGCAAAGCCTTGATGTGGTGACGGCGCAACAGCGTCAAAGCCTCCTGCAAGGAGGCATCCGGCGCAATGGCAATAACGTCACGCGACATGACCTGCGCACAGACGGTATCGCCGCTCCGCCGCTGGTAGGAGCGGAGTTCCGTGCGCCGAATGATATTTTCGAGATCGTCCCGATCGATATCGAGAAATTCGTCGTAGTCCCGCAGCACCGCGTCGAGATCGGCGCGAGTAAAGCCGATGCGCTCGGCCGGCGGCGGATCGGACGTACCGTGTTCGGACACCGCCGGCTTCGGCATATGCGGATAGCGGCGGCCGGTCAGATTGTTGAATGCAAGCGCCAGCAACAACAAGAGCAACGAGTTCCCGGCGACCGGCCAGACGACGAACTCATAACCCAGGCCCTGTACAAGCGGCCCCCCGAGCACGGCAGTGAGGGCAATGGCGCCGCTCGGCGGATGCAGACAGCGCAGTGCCATCATGGCCGCGATCGCCAGGCCGACCGCCAAGGCAGCGGCGAGATAAGGATCTGCCACCAGCTTGGCCACCGTGACGCCTAGAAGTGCAGAGACAATATTGCCACCCATGATCGACCACGGTTGGGCCAGCGGACTGGATGGTATGGCAAACAACAGCACCGCGGATGCCCCCATCGGCGCAATCAGCGCCGGCAGACCTGGGCTTCCATTGACGAAAAAATGGCCGATAAGACCGGTCACCAGGATGCCGATAAATGCGCCGGCAACCGCCCGCGCCCGCTCCCGGTAGCTGACGGTCACCGCTTCGGGGATCAATCGAATTAACCAGTGATGCTCTTGCGCCATGACGTGCCCGGTACAAACGAGAGGAACCGTCGCGCGCTTAGCACAGACAAGCCTCCACCGTCACTGCCAAAGGCGTGGCTGATCTGGCACCCTCCAAACGCACGTCCGATCGGCACTTGACGCGGCAAGCTATATCTTCGTAACCTGAGCGCATTCACCAGGGGGGTCCCGCAAGGGGCTGAGAGTCTGCTGAGCTTTTTCGAAAGCAGCGCAGTGACCCGTTGAACCTGATCCAGTTCATACTGGCGTAGGGACGGTGCGAGCGCTGCAATGCCACGAGTCCATCTGAATGGGCGTGCGGCAGGCGTCTATCCATCTTTCCGGCTGACATGACTGGGTCTCCAAATCAAACTTGGAGCCTCACGATGAACATTGCCCAAAATTTTGCCAAACCCGAAGTCACGACCGGCCCACTTCCGGCCTCGACGAAGATCCATCTGAAAGGCGAAGTCCACCCGGACATTCGCGTGCCGATGCGCCAGATCGCGCTTCATCCGACCTCGGGCGAGCCGCCCGTCAACCTTTATGACAGCTCCGGCCCCTATACCGATCAGGCGACGACGATTGCGATTGACAAAGGCCTTCCCCGCAACCGCGCCGCCTGGATTACCGGCCGCTCCGACGTCGAAATCTATGCCGGCCGGCATATCAAGCCGGAAGACAACGGCTTCGTCTCCGGCGACAGGTTGACCCCGGAATTTCCCGTGCGCCACCCGCCCTTGCGTGCAACCGACGGCAAAGCGGTCACACAGCTCGCCTACGCCCGGGCCGGGATCATCACGGCGGAAATGGAATTTATCGCAATCCGCGAAAACCTTGGCCGCAAGGCGGCCAGCGAGCCAATGGTTCGGGACGGCGAAAGTTTTGGCGCCCACATTCCAGACTATGTCACGCCGGAATTTGTCCGCCAGGAAGTTGCCGCAGGCCGCGCGATCATCCCGGCCAACATCAACCATCCGGAACTCGAGCCGATGATCATCGGCCGCAATTTCCTCGTCAAGATCAATGCCAATATCGGCAATTCCGCGGTCACCTCCTCGATGGCGGAGGAGGTTGAAAAGATGGTATGGGCGATCCGCTGGGGCGCCGACACCGTCATGGACCTGTCTACCGGCCGCAACATTCACAACATCCGCGACTGGATCATCCGCAATTCTCCGGTGCCGATCGGCACGGTGCCGCTATACCAGGCGCTGGAAAAGGTCGGTGGCATTGCCGAGGACCTGACCTGGGAGGTCTATCGCGACACGCTGATCGAACAGGCCGAACAGGGCGTCGACTATTTCACCATCCATGCCGGCGTCCGGCTCGCTTACATTCCGCTCACCGTCAATCGCGTCACCGGCATCGTCAGCCGCGGCGGCTCGATCATGGCCAAGTGGTGTCTGCATCACCACAAGGAGAGCTTCCTCTACGAGCATTTCGCCGAAATCTGCGACATCTGCCGGACCTACGACGTGTCGTTCTCGCTCGGCGACGGGCTTCGTCCCGGTTCGATCGCCGACGCCAATGACGCCGCCCAGTTTGCCGAACTGGAAACCCTGGGGGAACTGACTCAGATCGCCTGGTCCAAGGATTGCCAGGTGATGATCGAAGGCCCCGGCCATGTGCCGATGCACAAGATCAAGGAAAACATGGACAAGCAGTTGAAGACTTGCGGCGAGGCCCCCTTCTATACGCTCGGACCACTGACCACCGATATTGCTCCCGGCTATGACCACATCACGTCCGGCATTGGTGCCGCCATGATTGGCTGGTTCGGCACGGCCATGCTCTGCTACGTTACGCCGAAGGAACATCTCGGCCTGCCGGACCGCAACGATGTGAAGGTCGGTGTCATCACCTACAAGATCGCGGCCCATGCCGCCGATCTCGCCAAGGGCCATCCGGCAGCGCAGGTTCGCGACGACGCATTGTCGCGCGCCCGCTTCGAGTTTCGCTGGGAGGATCAGTTCAACCTGTCGCTCGATCCCGATACCGCCCGCGCCTTCCACGACGAGACGCTTCCGAAGGAGGCACACAAGGTCGCGCATTTCTGCTCGATGTGCGGCCCCAAATTCTGCTCGATGCGGATCTCGCATGACATCCGCGCGGAAGCGCAGAAGGAAGGCCTGGCCGCGATGGCGGAGAAGTTTCGACAGGGTGGCCAGCTCTACATGCCGCTGGACGATACGGCACAGCCAAAGGCGGGAGAGTGACATGAGCCTTGTCATAAGAGGGGCCGGCATTGCCGGCCTCGTCACCGCCCATGAACTGGTGAGCCGTGGCTTTTCCGTCGAAGTGCACGAGCGCGCCGATGCTGTCGGACAAGGCGCGTCCCACTACGCCGGCGGCATGCTTGCGCCCTATTGCGAGCGGGAGGCCGCGCCGGAACAAGTTTTGCAGCTGGGGCTTCAGGGCCTGAAGTGGTGGCGAAAGACCTTGCCCTCAGAGGTGGTCAACAAGGGCACGCTCGTGCTTGCCCAGCCGAGAGACATGGCCGAACTCAGCCGCTTTGCAGCGCGCACGCGAGCCTATGAATGGGTCGACGCTGAAGCCATCGCCACCCTTGAGCCAGCCCTGGCGGGACGTTTCCAAAAGGGCCTGTTCTTTGCCGACGAGGCGCATCTGGACCCACGCCGGGTGATGCGAAGACTGCATGAGACCCTGGAAAAACACGGCGCCGTATTCCGTCTCTCATATGATGACGTTATGGCGCCTCCCCCACCCGAGTGTACCGGCGACGGCACCCTCGGCCACACCGGCAGTTGTATTGTCGACTGCACCGGTGCAGCAGCCATCGGCACCATTGACGGCCTGCGCGGCGTGCGCGGCGAGATGCTCTATCTGCACACTCCGGATATCACCCTGTCGCGGCCAATACGCCTCCTCCATCCGCGCCATCCTCTCTACGTGGTGCCACGCGGCGACGGTCTGTTCATGTTGGGCGCAACAATGATCGAGGCCGCAGACAGCGGTCCCATAACTGTCCGATCGCTGATGGAACTGCTCAACATGGCTTATGCCGTGCACCCTGCATTCGGCGAGGCGCGTGTCACGGAAACAGGCGCGGGCATCCGTCCCGCCTTACCAGACAATATCCCTCGCATTTTCGAAACACCGGAGGGATTGGCCGTTGCCGGCATGCATCGCCACGGCTTTCTGCTGGCACCCGCCATGGCACAAGAGGTCGCGGATCGGCTTGAACGCCGCCACACCAGCGTGGAAAGGAAAATCGCATGATGCTGATCGTCAATGGCGAGCCGGAGGACTGCCCGGCCACAACACTCGCCGAACTGCTTATCGCACTCGAATACGAAGGCGACTGGCTGGCAACCGCGGTCAATGGCGACCTTGTCCATCGCGAGGATCGGCCACGACACCAACTCAAGCAAGGCGACCGGATCGAGATCCTTTCGCCGATGCAGGGAGGGTGACATGCCCCTAACACTCTACGACATTGAGGTCTCATCGCGCCTGCTGCTCGGCACGGCGCGCTATCCATCGCCGGCCATTCTCGCCGAGGCAATCCGCCGATCCGGCACCGAGATCCTCACCGTATCGCTTCGTCGCGAAACGGCCGGCGGCAAGGCGGGCGGCGCATTCTTCCAGCTGGTTAAGGATCTGGGTATGCATGTCCTGCCGAATACCGCCGGCTGCCACAGCGCATCAGAAGCCGTGCTGACAGCAAGAATGGCGCGTGAAATCTTTTCCACCAACTGGATCAAGCTGGAGGTCATCGGCCACCAGGACACGCTGCAGCCCGATGTCTTCGGCCTGGTTGACGCTGCACGCATCCTCAACCAGGAAGGTTTCCAGGTCTTTCCCTACACGACCGACGACCTGGTCGTCGGGGAGAAACTGCTGGCCGCCGGCTGCAGCGTCCTGATGCCCTGGTGCGCACCGATCGGCAGCGCCATGGGGCCGCAAAATAAGACCGCATTGCGGGCCATGCGGGCCGAGTTTCCCGATATCCCGCTGATCGTCGATGCCGGCATCGGCAGGCCCTCCCATGCGACAACCGTCATGGAACTTGGCTATGACGCCGTGCTTCTGAACACAGCGGTCGCAGGCGCACTGGATCCCCCGATGATGGCACAGGCCTTCGCGGGAGCGATCACTGCCGGGCAAAAAGCTTATCAGGCGGGCATGCTGGAGCCGCGCGACATGGCCGTTCCCTCGACCCCGGTCATCGGCAAGGGAGTATTTGCGTGAAGCTCGACCCATTCTATTTGATTGTCGATAGCGCCGACTGGATCGAAAGGCTGGTGCCCTGCGGCGTGAAACTCGTGCAGTTGCGCATGAAAAATATCGATCCGCCCACGTTAATCGATCATGTCCGCCGCGCCAGGCAAATCTGCGTGCGGCATGGTTGCCAGCTGATCATCAACGATTATTGGCAGACTGCCATCGACGAAGGATGCGACTTCATCCATCTCGGCCAGGAAGATCTGGCCGGCGCAGACATCAACGCGATCCGCAAGGCCAACCTGAAAATCGGCATTTCGACCCATGACGAGGTTGAGCTGGAAACCGCGCTGGCCCTTGCCCCCGACTATGTCGCACTTGGACCGATCTATCCGACAATATTGAAAAAGATGAAATGGTCAGCGCAAGGTCCGGAAAAACTCGCCCGGTGGAAAAGCAGGATCGGCACCATGCCGCTTGTCGCAATCGGCGGCTTGCGCGTCGATCGGCTTGCGGGTGTGTTTGCAAACGGCGCGGATATCGCCGCCGTTGTGACCGACATCACGCAAAACCAGGATCCGAAAGCGCAAACGAAACGATGGATCGAGCAGACCTCGGCCATTCGGCAGAATAGCGGACCGGAATGATGACAGTGAGGAACGATCGGTTGAAATCGGCAAAATGACTATGGCCGTCCCACGGAGACCTGAGGCCTTGTGGACAACAGAAGCCGCCGCGCATCATGGAGCCGGGAGTGGTCGCGCTGCAGCCATCATTTTTCATTGCCCTCCAGCCGTGAGCGCAAAATTGCATTCTCCGCTTCCAACTGAGCCAATCGTTGCCGCAGCGGATCAACCGCCTGCTCGACCTCCTGCTGTGTGTAGCGGGGGGTGATATGCTGCGGGCAGTTCCAGTCATAGGCTTCGAGACGGATTTTGAAGATCCGTTCGATTTTTGCCTTGTAGCCAGTATCCTGAACACGCTCTGTCAGCGCCGGGTCTGCATCGAGCGCCAGCCGTTCGACATGCCCGTACATCTTGAGACGAGCCCGGCGCGGATAGTCCATCAGAAACAGGCAGGCACGATCATTTTCCTCGAAATTGCCCGTGCTGATATATTGGCGGTTGCCGCGATAATCCGCAAAGGCCAGGGTCTGGTCATCAATGACCTTGAGGAAACCGGGCGCACCGCCACGGTGCTGGACATAGGGCCAACCCGTTTCGGAAACGGAGGCGATGTAGAAGCTGTCACGCTGCTCGATAAAGGCGACCTCGTTTTCCGTGAAGCGATCGGAGGGACGATCGTGGTCCCCCAGCCAGATCTGGTCGGCGCCCATGTCGGCCTGCGCTGCCCGAACGCTCGGGGTCACAGCCACCTCCAGAAAATGGTATGGCACTGATTTTCTCCCTACACCGTTTAGGACACAAGTCTGCTGGCTGCAGTGTCATATCATGCTCCAAGCATCCGAGGCCATGCCGCAAATACTCTCAGCCAGCACCTCGTGGGCTTGCTGCGCACGCTGTTAACGTTCCATCACCGCATCATAATTTGAGGGCAACCAGTCTGTAGAACTGGCCAAGCTCAGCGGCCTCTGGACGCAGCCCATATGTGATGCAGTTCCCACACCACAGCATTGGCCTTGATGAGTTTCAGATCGCCCCGTGCGAAGCGGGTAATGGAGAACTGGCAGGCCTCTGGCGTGCTCTCAGTAGATCTGCCAGGGATGCCAGCCTCTCCCTGACGGAAGTGACACATCCGATATCCGCCAGAGCTCCCGCGATACGGTCGTCCTCTATGCCGGCCCAACGCAGACAATCCAAAAATTTTGACTGGCGTTCAGCGTCCGTCAGAGGCATCGCAATGGCACCGTTGGCATGAAGTCGCTCGGTCCGTACCGTCCGCCCGTCAAGCAGTGTCACGGCAACCTGGTGCGCAACACGTTCAACGCCGCGCTCTTCCTCTACGCTGAAGGCACTCATAAAAATCTTTGGCATCTGGCGGCGGATCTCCGGTCGGAAAATTGCGTCTCGCGTGAAATCCGCAAGAGAAAGCCTGCCTTGAAGAAGAGCAGCGGCAAGACAATATTGCATCGAGAACCGTGCCTGCATTTCATCCGCGGGATCTGGATAAGCGAGATTGTCGACGGCAGACCGACCCACCTTCGTATCGATACGCCGCACATCATCGAGCACGAATCCGTGCTCCTTTTGCAAATCGCGGGCAGCGTCGATCACACGATGCGTAGAGGCGCAACAAGGATGGAGTTTGGTCACCAATCCCCGCGTTTCTATAATATGGCTCTCGTCCCAGGAGAGCGCACTCCATCCCGCTTGTTCCGCGCCACCAAACAGACCAAGGAATCCCTGTGAGCCCTCCAGGATGTCCAGTTTGCCGGTTATCCCCGCGCGCGCAAGATACGCCGCATCGACCGCATTGCGCGCTGCAATTCCAGCATGGAGTGGCTTCACAGGTGTTCCAAACTGGCCCTTCGGACCGCCTGCAAAACTGGTCGCTATACTCATGGCCTGCGCCACACCTAGGTCATTGAGACCAAGCAGAACTGCCACGCCAGCTGCCGCTCCGATGCAACCGACTGTCGAGGTCGCATGCCATCCCTTGTTGTAGTGGGACGGGTTGACGCCGAAACCGACAGCGGCCTGCGCTTCCAGGCCGGCAAGATAGGCCCGGACAAGCTGATGACCGGATATGGCACCGTCAGCCGATGCGATAGCCAGCAATGCTGGCACCAGCACCGCCGATGCATGGGCACGGGCGGGATGGAAATTATCATCGAAATCCAGACAATGTGCAGCAGTTCCATTGACCAAAGCGGCGATCGAGGGCGATGCCCGCCCACCGCTGAACACCAGCGAGACCCCGTTTGAACCGATTTCGTTGGGAAAGGCCTTCGCGGCAGATTGAGGTGTCGGATCAAAGGCTCCTGCCACCATACAGCCGATCGTATCGATGATGGCCTGCTGAGCGCGAGTTGTGGCGAGACCTGAAAAGGTCGTTCTTGAATCCACCTGTGTTGCGATTCTTTCCAATACTGTTGCCATTCACCAATACCCTTGCAATGTCTTTGAGACTGGCTGCAATAATGGAAGGCTCAGACCTGTCGTTCAATCTTATGCAGTTTGCGGGTGGTTCTATTCGTTTTTGGGAGAAAGAATGACGCAGGGCAACGAGATCACGATCAGCGTCAAGCACATCCACGCCTATGACGCGATCGCCGCCACCGGCTCGACCATTGCAGCAGCTGCCGATCTGGGCATTTCCCAATCCAATGCCAGCCGCCTGCTGCACCAGCTGGAACTCTATCTTGGCGTACGCCTGTTCGACCGCGACAAGAACCGGCTTTCGGCCACCCGAGAAGGCCTGCAGCTCGGCCCCGAAATCCGGGCGATCTCCGACCGCCTGACCGCGCTGAAAGTGACGGCACTGGAGCTCGAAAATGGTCGATCTCTTGAGATCCCGCTGCGCCTCGCCTTCCCGGCCAGCCTCTCTGTGACTTTGGTGCCCCGCCTGATCAAGCGCTTCCTCGCCGAGAACGGGCCTGTCCGCATCGAGGTCGCCTCCGGCAACTACGTTGCGATCGAGCGCATGGTCGCGGACGGTCATGCGGATCTCGGTTTCACCCGCCTGCCGTCGCCAACACCCGGACTGCGGGAGGAACACCGGCTGTCGTCGCGCAATATCTGCGTCATGCACCGCGACCATTCATTGGCTGGAAAACCGATACTGACTGTGCCCGACCTGAAAGCGCAGGATTTGATCCTGTTGAACCGTGAACGGCCGGTCCGGCATGAACTGGAAGCGCTGTTCTACCAGCAGGGGCTGCGCCAGCGACCGTCGATAGAGGCACATTCGGTCGGCTGCGCCTGCGCGTTGGCGGCGGAGGGCCTGGGCATCGCCATCGTCAGCGAATTGCTCGCGCTGGAATACCGGACGATGCCGCTGGCCTTCGTGCCGCTCGAACCGGTCCTGAGCGTCGATTATGCAATTGTCAGTTCCGACCGTGTGCCGCTACCAAAATCCGCGGGCCCCATTTTGCGCTATCTGGCGGAGTGGACATGAGAGGCGACATGCTGTTTCTCCGCCACGACTGGCCACAGGACCACACCCACCGATGATCAACTTCAAACAGCTGGAAGTGTTGAAGACCCTGCTTGCAACCGGCTCGACCATCGCAACGGCCAAAAGCATGGGATTGAGCCAGTCCGGCGTCAGTCGTTTGCTGCAACAGCTCGAATCCGATCTGTCGCTGACCTTGTTCGACCGCGACAAAGGACGGCTCATTGCAACACCGGAAGCGAGCATTCTGGCACGCGACGCGGAAAACATTCTGCTCGGGCTGAGCCGGTTCTCCGGGCTGGCCGAGGATCTGCGCAGCGGTGCAGCCGGCCCGGAAGTGGTGCGCATCGGCCTGCCGAACAGCATGTGGGAGAATTTTGCACCGGCCATGCTGGTCGATTATGCGCGGGAATTTCCCACAGTGCGAATCGAGACGTTTTTCGAAACAACATCAGTGATCGCCCAGCTTATCGAACAGCAGGTGATCGATTTCGGCTTCCTGCGCTATGAAGGCCAGATCGGACCGGGTGTCGAAATGGAAAAGGTGGCAACAGGCACCAGCGTCTGCGTTCTGCCCGAGAGCCACCCGCTTGCCGCCCTTTCTGAAATCGCACCGAAAGACCTGCGCGGCCTGCCGCTGATCCATATCGGCCGGCAGCGGCCGACCCGCATGCTGCTCGACCAGACGTTCCAGCGCGCCGGCGTGAAGCAGAATGTAAAGATCGAGACACATACCAACAGCTCGGCCTGCGCCTATGTCGCGCATGGGCTCGGCATTGCTATCCTGAGCAGCTTCTTTGCCAATCTCTATCGGCACCTGCCGATCGTGCAGCGACCTTTCGTTCCGGTCACGACACAGGATTTCGGCCTGGCCAAGCCGGCGGCCGCTCCATCGTCACTTGCCGCAAAAGCCTTGATGGCCGCGTTGAAGCGCCAGATCGAAAGATCGCAGAAAGTCGAATAGAAACAAAAACATGAATGCCAATCCAGGCATCCAGTATCGCCTGACGGCGAGCACGATCTGCATAAGACTATGATGAAACTGCATAATATTGCGCAATATTTTTACATCACTCATAGTCGCCGCATAAACAGCCGGTGACTTCGAGATCCGGCCCCGACAATCGCGTTCAGGGGAACCGATGATTAGATTCATACTCAACCGTCTGCTGATGGCGCTGCCGACCGTCTTGATCGTGTCGATCACCGTCTTTGCGCTGATCCGCTTCATTCCGGGTGACCCGGCAGCCCTCATGCTTGGCGACATGGCGACGCCCGAGCAGATCGCCGAAATGCGCACCGAACTCGGTCTCGACAAATCCATGCCGAAGCAGTTCCTCGTCTGGAGCGGCAATGTGCTGACCGGCGATTTCGGTCGCTCAATTGTCAATGACGAGGAAATCCTGCCGCTGGTCGTCTCGCGTTTCATGGTGTCTGCCGAGATCGTCATCATCGCGGTGATCCTCGCCAGCCTGATCGCGGTTCCGGCCGGCGTAATTGCCGCCTGGCGGCAGAACAGCATAACCGATCTGGCGCTGGTCGGCACCGCAACGGTCCTGCTGTCGATCCCGACCTTCTGGCTCGGCCTGTTGCTTCTACTCTTCTTCGGCCTGAAGCTCGGCTGGTTGCCGGTGCTCGGCTATGTCTCGATCAGCGACAATCTGGTCGGCGGCCTGCTCTATCTGGTCCTGCCGATCATGACGCTGGTGATCCATGAGGCTGGTGTTCTGATTCGTATGGCCCGCGCCTCGACGCTCGAAGTTCTGCGCCTGGACTACATCACCCATGCAAGGGCCAAGGGCCTGTCGGAAAGCACCGTTCTCTGGAAGCATGCCTTCAAGAATGCCTTCGGCCCGACCTGGACGATGATCGGCCTGATCCTCGGCAACCTGCTCGGCGGAATCGCCGTCATCGAGACCGTGTTCACCATCCCCGGCCTCGGCCGCCTGATGGTCGACAGCATCTTCCAGCGCGACTACCCGGTCATCCAGGGATGCCTGCTGTTCGTTGCGCTCTCCTATGTGGTCGTCAACCTGATCGTCGATCTTCTTTATCCCCTCTTCGATCCGCGTGTGGTGGCCGAATGAAACACTTTACCCTCAACGGCCTGATCGGCGGCGTGCTCGTTGCCATCCTGCTGACTGTCGCCGCCATCGGCCTCATCTGGACGCCGTACGACCCGATGAAGCTGAGCTTCACCGCAAGGCTTGCAGCCCCCAGCGCCGCCCATTGGCTCGGCACCGACGAATTCGGCCGCGATGTCGCCAGCCGCCTGATGATCGGCGCGCGCGCCAGCGTCTGGATCGGCTGCCTGACCGTCGGCTTCGCCACCATCGTCGGCACCCTGATCGGCATGATCAGCGGCTACGCCCGCGGCTGGATCGATGGCGTGATCATGGCGATCAACAATGCGCTGCTGGCCTTCCCAGGCATCCTGCTGGCGCTCGGCCTGCTCGCGGTGTTCGGCGCCAACCAGTATGGCATCATTTTCGCGCTCGGCATCGCCTATACGCCATCGATGGCCCGCGTCGTTCGTGGTGCGGTTCTGTCGCTGCGCGAACGCGAATTCATCGAAGCCTCGAAGATCATGGGCAATAGCGAGATCTACACCATGCTGCGGCATATCCTGCCGAATTGCCTGGCACCGATCACGGTCCTCTCCACCTCGATGTTCGGCTGGGCGATCCTGTCGGAAAGCGCCCTCAGCTTCCTCGGCCTCGGCGTACCGCCACCGGCTCCCACCTGGGGCAATATGCTGGCCGCCGGCCGCCCCTTCATCGAACAGGCCGTCTGGCTCGGGCTTTTCCCCGGTCTCTGCATCGCCCTCACTTTGCTCGGCATTAACCTGCTCGGCGATGCACTGCGCGACAAACTCGATCCCCGCATGCGAGGTCTGAAATGACACAGGAAAAACTTCTCAGCCTGCGCAATCTGACGCTCGAGGTCGCGCATCGCGGTGTCGAAGTGGTCAAGGATGTCAGTTTCGACCTCGAGGCGGGTGAAATTTTCGGCATCGTCGGCGAAAGCGGTTCCGGCAAGTCGCTTGCCACCCGCGCGCTGATCTCGCTTCTGCCACCGGCCATCCGCAAGATCGCGGGTCAGGTCATCTACAAGGGGCGCGACATCACATCGATGAGCGAAGCGGATCTGCGCCGGATGCGCGGTGCCGAGATCGGCCTGGTGTTCCAAGAGCCGATGACATCGCTCAATCCGTCAATGACCATCGGCCGACAGTTGGAGGAAGGTCTGACCCTGCATACCAACGACACACCGGCGGAACGGCGCAAAAAGATCCTCGCTATGCTGGAGCGGGTTGGCATCCGCGAGCCGGAACGGGCGTTGAGCGCCTATCCGCATGAGTTTTCCGGCGGCATGCGCCAGCGCATCATGCTGGCCTCGGTCATGCTGCTGAAGCCGGCCCTGCTGATTGCCGACGAGCCGACAACAGCGCTCGACGCGGTCATCCAGCGCGACGTGATGGAACTGATGGTCGAACTGACCAAGGCGGAAGGCACGGCCGTCCTTCTGATCAGCCACGACCTGCCAATGGTGGCACGTTATACCAGCCGCATCGTCGTGATGGAAAAAGGCGCGATCGTTGAGGCCGGAACCACCGAGCAGATCCTCGAGACGCCGCAGCATGCCTATACGCGCAAGCTGCTTTCATCCTTGCCGATCCGCGGCGAGGTTCGCACGATCGACGCCACGTCGGCACCAATGGTGTCTGCCCACGACATCGTCGTCGATTATCCCGGCCGCAAATCCCTGCTGAAGAAGGGCGTCCCCAAACGCGCCCTGCACGGCGTCTCGATCGACATCCACGAAGGTGAAGTCGTGGCGCTGGTCGGCGGCTCTGGGTCGGGCAAGACAACGCTTGGGCGGACTATTGCCGGACTGGTCAAGGAAACCGAGGGCGAGATCCTGTTTAAGGGGCGCAAGCGCGATGCCGACTGGCAGGACTACCGGCTGAACTGCCAGATGGTATTCCAGGATCCCTATTCATCGCTCGATCCGCGCATGACCATTCTGGCGCTGGTCGAGGAAGCGCTGCGGCTGGTGCCCGGCATCGACCGCGCTGCCAAGACCAAGCGTGCCTACGAAACGCTGGAGGAAGTCGGTCTCGGGCCGGAATATGCACCGCGATATCCGCACGAACTGTCGGGCGGCCAGCGGCAGCGCGTGGCGATTGCCCGTGCGATTGCCCGCCGGCCGCGCTTCCTGATTGCCGACGAACCGGTCTCCGCTCTCGACGTCACCGTGCGAGCGCAGGTGTTGACGCTCTTTTCCGACCTGCAGAAGCGCTATGGTTTTTCCTGCCTGTTCATCAGCCACGATCTCGGCGTCGTTGAGCAGGTGGCCGACCGTGTCGTCGTCATGCAGGACGGCCGGATCATCGAACAGGGCGACCGCGACACGATCTTCGACACGCCGAAGGAGGCCTATACGCGGCGCCTGCTCTCGGCCATCCCCGCACTCGATCTGAACGAGACCGGCGGCGTCAAACTGAAATGGCGCCTGGAGAATTGAAAATGACCAACAGCACGACAATTCAAAAGCCGGCCGGCACAACGGCCGAACGCCTCAACGCCGTCTGCGACGCACAGAGTTTCATCACGCGCTTCAGCATCCGTAACCTAGTGAGTGGCGAGACTTTCGATCGTGGTGCGGATGAGGAGACACCATCTGCCAGCACGCGCAAGACATCGATCATGATGGCAGCGCTCAAGGCAGTGCATGAAGGCCGGCTCGATCTCGACGAGCAGATCACCTACGAGGCGCGCTTTGCCGAAGAAGTCGCTAGCGGCATGTTCCGCTACATGACGCCCGGTATCGTCATCTCGCTGCGTGACGCCATCACCGGCATGATGGTGCTGAGCGACAATGTCTGCACCAAGATGGTCTTCGAAAGGCTGACGTTGGAAGAGGTCGACAGCTACTGCAAGTCGATCGGCATGAGCGGCACGCATCACCGTTTCCTCATTCCACCGCTGGCCCTGTCGCCGGATCACACATTGAAATCCGTCACCACGACAACGGCGCGCGATCAGGCGTTTCTGCTGCAGTCTATCCTTGATGCCCAGACATCGCCGGAGGAAGCGGCAAAACTCGGCTGCTCGCAGGAGCTATGCGCCTATGCGCTGCAGACGCTGAAGAGCCAGATCCTGCGGTATGCCATTCCCTCAAGACTGCCATTCGGCACCGTCGTCGCCCACAAGGGCGGGACCGGAAAACGCGGACGGATGAATGCCGGCATCGTCTACCGCGACGGCAAGCCCTTCTACATCATCGCTGCCTTCACCGATCAGGTGCCGCAGGAAATGCCCGACGGCACGCCGGGCTACACGATGTCGCTCGAAACCATCGGCAGGCTGTCACGCGCCTGCTGGGACGAATTCCAAGCCTGAACACACTGATAAACTTCAACAAAAAAGAGGGTAGAACATGAAGACCATTCTCCTGGCCGGAACGATCCTGATGTCGCTTGCCGGTGTTTCCACCGCCCGCGATATCGTCATCGCCCAGAGCTCCGATCTGCGCAGCAGCAATCCCGGCGTCAACCGCGACGGCAATACCGATGGCGTGATCCTGCATATCGTCGAAGGCCTTGTCGGCTATGCCAACAATGGCGAGGTCAAGCCACTTCTGGCCCAGTCCGTCGACATGTCAGCCGATGGCCTGACCTATACGTTCAAGCTGCGCCCGGACGTGAAATTCCACAACGGTAAGACCCTGACCGCCGAAGACGTCGTCTGGAACTGGAACCGCTATCTCGACCCCGCAACCAAATGGACCTGCCTGAAGGATTTCGATGGCAGCGCCACCCTGAAAGTCACGAGCGTCAAGGCAACCGATACCACCACCGTCGAAATGACGCTCGACAAGCCTTCGGCGGTTTTCCTCGGACTGATGTCGCGCCCGGAATGCGGCTATACCGGCATGATCTCGCCTGAATCCGTGGCTGCCGACGGCACCTTCGACAAGCCGATCGGCACCGGTCCGTTCCAGTGGGACGAATGGAAGAAGGGTGAATATATCCATCTCGCCAAGTTCGACGGTTATGTCTCCCCGACCAATGACGGCACGCCCGATGGCATGGTCGGCTCGAAGCGGCCGCTGGTCGACGGCATCAAGTTCATGGTCATTCCGGATGCCTCGACGGTGAAGGCCGGCCTGCAGTCCGGCGTTCTGGACACTGCCGAAATCTCGCCCGACCTGATCCCTGAATTCGAAAAGAGCGAAACCGCGCAGGTCATCATCTCGCAGAACAACGGCAAGAACCTGTTCTATATCCAGACCCGCGACCCGATCATGGGCAAGCCCGGCGTGCGCCGCGCGATGGCCATGGCACTCGATCTCGACGAACTGGTCGCCGCAGCCTCGAACGGCACCGGCAAGGCAAACGGCTCGATGGTTGCCTCGGACTCGGTGTATTTCAGCGATACCCAGCAGAAGCGCCTGCCTTACGATCTGGAGGCCGCCAAGAAGGAACTGGCTGACTCTGGCTACAAGGGCGAACCGATCAGCATCATCGCCAACAAGCGCGGCAACGTGCCGAGCTTCCCGGCCGCCGTCATCGCCCAGGCCATGCTGCAGCAGATCGGTCTGAACGTGCAGATAGAGGTGCTCGATTATGCGACCCAGGTCGACCGCCGTCGCTCCGGCAACTACCAGATCATCTCGCAGTCCGTGGCACCGCGCCTCGACCCGGCTTTGATGTACAGCTTCTATGTCGGCGACAAGGACAAGAATGCCTCGCTGATGTGGGACAACCCGAAGGCCGTAGACCTGATGAAGGCGGCCTATGCGGAAATCGACACGACCAAGCGTCAGGCGATCTTCGACGAATTCCACGAACTGATGCTCCAGGAAATGCCCGGCATCTTCCTCTACGACATGATCGACGTCTGGGGCGCGACCAAGGCACTCAAGGGTCAGCCGGTCTGGCAGTCGAATGCCCGCCTCTGGGAAGTTTCGCTCGACAAGTAAAGTGAAGCCGGGTGGCGCGTCCATTGACGCCGCGCCACCCGCTCGTCCGCAGTCAAAATCAGCGGACATCAATTCCTGCGCCACAGACCTGATTTCCCGAGGACATAGCATGCCCGATACCGCCGCCCTGCAATCGCTCACCACGGCCATCGATCACCTTGCGCCGACATTCACGACGCTCAGCGACAGGATCTGGGAATTCGCCGAGCTGAAGTTCCAGGAAGTCCAATCCTCGGATCTGTTGATCGACACGCTGAAGCAGAACGGTTTTTCGGTGCGCCAGGACATTGCCGGCATGAAGACCGCCTTCATCGGCGAATATGGCAAAGGCAAGCCGGTCATTGCCTTTCTCGGCGAATATGACGCGCTGGCCGGCATGAGCCAGAAGGACGGCGTTGCCAAACAGGAAGAACTGGCCTCGGGTGCCAGCGGCCATGGCTGCGGCCACAATCTTCTCGGCAGCGGCTCGATGCTGGCAGCCATCTCACTTGCCAAACATCTGGAAGCCAATGGCCTGCCGGGCACTGTCCGTTATTACGGTTGCCCAGGCGAAGAAGGCGGCTCCGGCAAGACCTTCATGGTCCGGGCTGGTGCCTTTGCCGATGTCGATGCGGCGCTCACCTGGCACCCCGCCCCCTTCAACGGCGTGCGTTCGACCAACAATCTCGCCGTTCTCGAATATTACTATCAGTTCAAGGGTGTGGCTGCCCATGCTGCCAATGCCGCCCATCTCGGGCGTTCTGCACTCGATGCCGTCGAACTGATGAATATCGGCGTCAACTTCCTGCGAGAGCACATGCCGCAGGATTGCCGCGTGCATTATGCCATTACCGATGCAGGTGGACGCGCCGCAAATGTCGTGCAGGCCAAGGCAGAGGTTCTCTATCTGGTGCGCGCACCGGAAATGTCAGAAGCCCTGGCACTGGCCGAGCGGATCGACAAGGTCGCGCGTGGAGCCGCGATGATGACCGAAACCGAAGTCGAGATCGTCTTCGACACGGCCGCGACCAATCTCCTGCCCAATCTGACGCTTGAAAACGCCATCCATGACAATCTGGTTTCGATCGGCCCTGTGCCTTTTGACCAGAAGGACATCGATTTTGCGGCCAGGATCCAGGCGACGTTTTCTGGCGAAGCGATCCGCAGCAGCATCCGGCTTTACCAGATCAAGAAGGATGTCTTTTCCAACGAGAAGATCGATGGCTCGACACCGCTGCATCTGGGCCTGCGTGATTTCGAGGGTCAGTCGCATTTCCGCGCCGGCTCGACCGATGTCGGCGATGTCAGCCGCGTCACGCCGACCGCGCAATGCTGGGCGCCTGCCTGGGCGATCGGCACCAATCCGCATACCTGGCAGGTGGTTGCACAAGGCCGGAGCCCCGCCGCCCACAAGGCGATGATCCATGCGGCAAAAGCAATGGCTGCAACCGGGCTTGACCTCGCAACGTCACCGCAATTGCTGGCCAACGCGAAAGCGGAGTGGCTCGAGAAAATCAGTGATCAGCCCTACATCTGCCCTATACCGGAATCTGTCATGCCGGACACGGTAGTGTATGCATAAGCTTTCTGCCGATGCGGATCGTCTTTTCCTGCGTCTGGGTGCCGATGCGTGGGTGCATGTATCCGAATCTATAGATCAGACTCTCGGTCTTTCCCGGAGAACGCGTAAGCCCACGGTGAAGGCCGTCTTGCGATGATGGGCTGTTGACTGCCAGTCCTAGTGGCAACACTAGGAGTAGTCATATGACGAAGCATCCAATTGAGGTGATCACGTCCGTAGAGCGCCGTCGGCGCTGGTCATGCGAAGACCAAGAACGCCTCGTCGCGGCGTGCTTTGAGCAGGACGGGGTTATCTCTGAGATTGCCCGCGCGGCCGGAATCCAGGTCAGTCAACTCTTTCGCTGGCGCAAGGAGCTATGCCAGATCGAGGAGGCCGCGAAACGGTCCACCACTACCTTGGTGCGGGTTGTCGTGTCGGATTCCGCACCGGCAGCCCAGCCTTCAAGCCAGCCGGTGCGGACCAGCCCCTGATAGACCTGTGCGCCACCTTCAGCGCCCGATCGGCCGCCCCGTCACCATTACCGGTGAATTTCAGCCGGCGACGCCCCTTCGAAACCACCTCCGGCAATCCTTCGACTGGATCCTCCGCATCGGCCAGCAAATCCGGCCGCCGGGCAATGAGATTGTAGATGGCGTGCACCAGCTCCTGCGGCATAGGAAACACCGCCCCGCTGGAGAAGAAGCGATCATAGACGTCGAGCAGTGCCGCCTCATAAAGGTAGCGATGCTTGCGTGAAAAAATTAGAAAGGCATCGTCACCCAGATATCTGAACAAAGGCATATGCTGCGAACCGCTGCATCAATGACAATAAAACTTATGGCAGCATTGGAATTTTACATGAAAAGCGGAAACTCTGAAATCAGCAGATTGCGATGCCTATCAACTTGCAAGCGTCGTTGGGTCAGAACACCAATCCCAAGGCGCCTCCGTGAGAATTCAGCTGCGGCACGGCGCGTCTAGGCCGAGAGCCTCCACATCCGCACACGACCTGTGCCACGCAATTCCGTTTCCTCGAGAGGGTCGCAAACAAATTTTGGTCCAAGCAGTTGGTGAGTTGCATCCGAAATACGGATCTCATCGGGCTCCGCGGACGTTTGAATGCGTGAGGCGAGATTAACGGTCTCGCCCCAAAGGTCGTAGGCGAACCGCCTTTTGCCGATGACGCCAGCGACGATTGGTCCGGAGTGAATTCCAATTCTGAGTCTTAGCGGTTCTCCTGCGAAGCGTTCGCGCTTAACCGCCTTGCGCAGTTCGAGTGCATAGCGCGCGAGAGCATTTGCGTGATCGGATCGTGCGAGGGGTAGCCCGGCGACCACCATCACACAATCGCCGATTGTCTTGATCTTTTCACAGCCGTATCGTTCCGATAGCCGATCCGCCGTCTTGAAGAAGTAATTCAACATGGCGAGCGTTGTCACGGCTCCGACGCTCCGCGTTCTTTCCGTAAAACCGACGATGTCGGCAAAAAGCACACTCACCTCTGCGTGGTTGTCGGCAATTTTCTTGTTAGCCTTCAACCGCTCCGCAATCGACGCCGGAAGGATGTTGAGGAGTAGGGATTCGGCGCGCTGGTATTCACGCGACAGTCCCTCCTGGCTCTTCCTCAACGCCTCGTTCGTCGATTGCAGTTTCTCGTTGAGTTGACGCTCCCTCTCTTCCAGGAGGGTCATTTCATAAGCCTTCTGTTGAAGCCGCTGCTTGTTGTCGCGTTCGGCAGTGGTGTCAAGAAAGAGCAGCCACACGCAGGCATTGCCGGTAAAAAGATGAAGGTCCGCGACACGCCCGTTGGGCAGCTCGACCATGGCCATATGACATGGGAGCTCCGGGCAAGGCAGCAAACCTTCCATGAATTCAAGCTGATCGGCAACAGGCTTGCCAATGCAAAGCGATGAGAGCCCGTAATGTTCAACATTTCCGCCCTTGGCAGCTATGCAAAGCCGGGCGTCAATTTTCAGATATGCGACAGAGTGCTCATTATAGAAGAAATCATAAATCCAGCTTCCGACTTCTCTTGGCAATCTACGCATGGTCTATGCGGTGACCATCGAGGCAAGCTGATGAAACGCATCATCAACATGTTCACCCGAAAGCGCACTTGTCAGATAGATTTGCCATCCAAGTTGCCTGAATTCGTCAATCTCACGATCCGATATTGCCCACCGATCTCTCAGGTCGGATTTGTTGAACAGCAGTACGAACGGCATGGCGCCGAATTCGGCCTCGACCCGCTCGCGCAGAGTGAGCGCCACCGCAAGAGTTGCGGCGCGGGTGCCATCGGCGACAAGCACAAGCCCGGTCGCACCCCTCACATTGCTGACGCGGAAGGAACCGATGTCGTCTTCGCCGGCCAAATCCCACAAAATCAGATCCACGGTTCTGTTCGGGAGTGCGACACTCTTCTTGTCGATTTTCACGCCCACCGTGGTCAAGTAGGTATCTGAAAAGATGCTTTGCACAAATCTGCGCACCAGACTCGTCTTTCCGACGGAGAAGCCACCCAACATGCAGATCTTCTTTTGCAACTTCCCAGCTCCGCACTACTCCAAGCTTATCGTAATCGAAACCCGGCGATTGGTGGAGCTCCCCGTTCGACTATTTTCAGGCACCACCGGTTCAAAAGTGCCAGCACCCCGAACCACCAGCAGCTCCGGCGCGACACCGCGCTTGTTGAGCAGCGCACGAACCGTCTCGGCGCGGGAAGCACTGATCGACACGTTGGCCGTCTCACGGCCCGTGGCGTCCGCATGGCCGGTCAACATGAACCGCGCTGTTGCGCCTGACTTTCGGGCCTTTTGGGCGAATTCCTTTATCTGATCCGCCAACCTGTCGAGGACCGGCGTCTGCTCTGGTCCCGGCACAGCCTTGCCGGAATAGAAGAAAATATCGGTCGCCTGGATGGCCTCTCTCAAATAATTGAGTTCTGCAAGGTTCAACTCACGCAGTTGCGAGACATCCAGAACCACGCCGTCCGCCGAAAGTTGCTCCGCGGCGGCCCGCGCACGGTTGATCCAGTTGGCAGGGGCCTCACCCTCGGCAACGAGGCGACCCTGGACGATGGAAAGCAGAACAGATTCGGGCGGAGCCAGCGACGCCGTCAGCCGCTTCAACACGAACTCCGGTTCAAGGCTCTGATAGAATTGCCATCGCGAATGAACTCGGGCGGGATCGACCTGCGTTCCTGATAGCAGCGACTGCGGGTCGGCGCCGAGCGGGTCTCTCAGGCCGGAAATGTAGAATTGGCCGCCCCTCGCCGTTTGTTCAGCGACGATGATGCCTGGCTGGGCCACGAGCCGCGACACATAGGCTTGCCAGCGCTCCGCCGCGCGGGCTTCTGGGCTCATGTCACGAACCTTGGAGATGTCGAATTCCGGCCCGCCTGCCGAAAGCTGGCGGGCCGCAGCACGCGCCCGTTCTATCCAGGTATCGGGAGCCTCGCCCTCGGCAACGATGCGACCCTCGACGATCGAAAGCAGAACAGATTCGGGCGGAGCCAGCGACGCCGTCAGCCGCTTCAACACGAACTCCGGCTCAAGGCTCTGATAGAATTGCCATTGCGAATGAACCTGGGCGGGATCGACCTGCGTTCCGGACAACAACGACTGCGGGTCGGTGGCAAGCGGGTCTCTCAGGCCGGAAACGTAAAATTGTCCTCCCCTCGCCGTTTGTTGGGCAACGATAATGCCGGGCTGGGCCTCGAGCCGCGACACATAGGCTTGCCAGCGCTCCGCCGCGCGGGCTTCTGGGCTCACGTCACGTACCTTGGAGATGTCGAATTCCGGTCCGCCTGCCGAAAGCTGGCGGGCCGCAGCACGCGCCCGTTCTATCCAGGTATCGGGAGCCTCGCCCTCGGCAACGATGCGACCCTCGACGATCGAAAGCAGAACAGATCCGGGTGGAGCCAGCGACGCCGTCAGCCGCTTCAACACGAACTCCGGCTCAAGGCTCTGATAGAATTGCCATTGCGAATGAACCTGGGCGGGATCGACCTGCGTTCCGGACAACAACGACTGCGGGTCGGTGGCAAGCGGGTCTCTCAGGCCGGAAATGTAGAATTGGCCGCCGTACACCTTTTGTTCGGCAACGATAATGCCCGCCTGAGCCTCCAGTCGCGACACATAGGCCTGCCAGCGCTGCCCGGATTGCCAGGAAAGAAAGAGCCAAACGGCAGCCGGGATCGAAACCAGCAGGACTGCAGCCACCACCAGCCACGGAAATCCCTGCTGTGAGTCCTCCTGCTTCATGTCAACGCAGGTCTGCAGCCGTGTTTCTATGCCAACCAACTGAGAGTTGTCGCCGTCAAACTGCTCCAAAGCTAGCGCGTATTCATCATGGATTCGAAGCAACACATCGCGAACTATTTCATGCAGTTCCTCTGGCGGATTTCCCCGGATCACCGCAACCAAGGTCGCAAACGGTCCCACTTCCGACCAGAGACGAAGCTCCCCGAAGCGGATCGTGTCCAGGCCGCTCTGTTCTTTCTCGTGAAATGAGTCTTTCACAAAGTCCTGAATGGCACTGAGCATCGAGGAAATGAGTTGGGGATCCTCGCTCGTTGCATTATCGGCAGTTACATGCGCGATCAAAAGCCCCGATTTTCGGTTGATGAGGAAGACATGTTCTACCCGATAGACGAGGGAATGCTTCAGGACGACTTCCGAGAAGCTGGCACCAGTTCTCCAGGATTCAAATCTCCACTTCAGTCCATGCCAGGTAAATATATGCCTTAAAGTTTCATTCAGGGACTGAAAGGTCTGGTCGATCTTTTCCCCGATCGACTTGCGAATTGCCGGCAGAAACACCGGGTACAATATATCCGTCAGCGTACCCGGGCTCTTCTGGATCGACCGTTGCACAGCCCTCTCTACGGCTGGCGCAAGGGCCTCGCCGAGTTGCACATGAGGCGCCCGTGCGGTTGCACTGGGAAGAACGCCGCCCACTGCGTCCGCAAACTGCTCAGCTTCGCCCAGCAGATGCGTAACGCGTGAAAGCTCAGAAATTTCGCGGCCGACCAGCAACTGGCGCAGCGTTTCCATGCGATGGTCGGAGGCTGGAACATCATCGAAACGCGCATGATGTTCCGGATCGACGTTCCGGGCAATTTCGACCAAAAGAAGGGCCAGAGCCGCGCGATCGATTTCGGTATCGATCGAGGCGGCGCTTTGAGGAAGCCTGATTGGGTCGAGGCTCGACGTCAAGTTCCTATCAACTCACTTTCCAGCTACGTTCCGAGTTGCCATTGCTGCCGCCGTGATCCTGATTTATGCATTTTGCAACCTCGACAAACAGGCCAGCCAGAAGATTCCTGTCGGTCTTGACGTGATTGAGATCGGAGAACATTTTCTCCATAAGCATCTGAATGCTTTCGTTCTTTTGCTTGATTTCCTCACGCAGCAAATGATCGATGCGATTCATCCGGTCCGCAACGTCACGCTCAAGCTCGCTCAATTGATCCGACAACGCGCGCACCTGCTTTTCAAGTGCCTGATTTTGCTCGCGAAGATTTCGGTCAATCTCCTTGTCTGCCTCGGCTCGCGCATCTTTTTCGCTCCGCAATTGCGCCGCGAGCGACTCGACCTGCTTCTTTGCATTTGACTCGTAGGTTTCAAGATTGCGCTTGGCTTCGGATTCGACATCCTTGAAGCGCTGCAGGAACCGTTCTTCAAGCTTGGAAAAGCGGCGGTCATAGTCCTGCATCTGGTTGCCGAACAGCAGATCGCGTATCTTGTCGACACCTACAGCGTCACCGGAGATCCCGCCCTCGCGGGCTTGGGCCGCCATGAAGTTCAGCCCGTTTCCCTCAATAGTACCTATCAGACTTTCATCCGCCTTACTCGTAGAAGAAGCGGTAATCGAAGGCTCCTTTGCCATGCCTATATCCCTCCATTTGAACACGTGCCACAGTGCAACCCCGTTCACAGGGAAGAATGTCAGCAAAACAGCTGGCCCACAAGCCGGAATCATCTTGACCTAGACTGATTCATATTGCAGCCCCTTCAAGCCGATTCGCGACGCAGTCGAGCGCTCATACCAGCTGTCGGTAAGTGTGGCCTCATGGGGATTCCCAACGGCCGACGAATCTGAACCTCTGGCGCAAACAGGAGGTTTGCGATGGGTTCGGCGCTTTCATTGCGGTCGGATTTCGACGGGGGGGCCAGGTTACGGCGCCTAGCTCGCCAGACACGCGATGCCGATCAGGCGCGGCGGCTTGTTTCGCCCGCATCGATCTATGATGGTGGCTCACGCAGCGATGCAGTTCGGCTCGGTCGCGTGACGGTTCAGATCGTGCGCGACTGGGTTGCAGAAGGGGATCTAGTCCACGCCAGGAATAGCGTCAACGCTAGCCTCATCTGCTTAGTGACGGCTGTAGACAACGACTTCATTCACTGCCGGCGCATTACCACGCAGCAGACCTACTTATTTAATCGAACAGCGGGCTTTTCTATTGTGCCCAAGACTCTCTCGAAAACTGGAGGGAGATTGGGGCTCAGGTCACAGGTGACCTGAGCCCCTGCATTTCTTCCAGCTTAGCCGCTCTCGGAAACGCAATAACCGCCCCCATCAGATGGGAGCGGTTATTGATTTACGCTGGAAC
>NZ_AHZC01000254.1 GCF_000247475.1 Rhizobium sp. PDO1-076
CGGAACACGGCGGCGACAGCGCGTTTGAGCTCGCCGGTGAAGGAGCCGGAATTGTCCGGATCGTCGAGCATGGTGTAGCAGACATCAAAGCCGCCTTTGCGCAGTTCATCCGCGAAATGTCGCATGGCGGAAAATATCAGGGCGATCTTCAGCTTGTGATGCTGCACATAGCTTGCTTCCTCCATCACCTCGCACATCAGGATCACGTCCCGGTCCGGGTCTGCGTCCTCGAGGCTGGAAAGTGTTGGCGACAACTGGTCACCGAGAATGAAGATCAGATTTCGGGCCGACGACATCATTTAATGCATCAAGGTTTGTTTCACTGCGATAGGTTACGCAAACCAGGGGTGATCGGATCTACAAGTCAGGTGGCGCTGACTGACGCGATGGCGACGAGCGTAGAAATTGGACCAAGTGCACTGCTTTGATCGATAAACCACTGAAATCGTCCGCTCTGTGGCGTTTCTGTTGACACTGCCGCAACCTCAGTCAAAAAGATCTATAGCTACAAAAGGAGATGTTCATGGCTGATGAAGACAATGCAGTTTCCGTTGCCGAGGTTGCGGTGACAGATACCCCGGTCAAAGTGAAGAGGACCCGCGGACCGAACAAGCCGAAGACGACCTCTGAACCGGCGAAACCGGTGTCTGCGAAGGCGGCGCCGGAAGCTGCTCCGGCAAAGGCTGCTGCGGTCAAGCGCGGCAAACGTGGCGAAACGGCAGCGGTCGTAAAAACCACGTCGAAAGATGCCATCAAGGCGGCGGCACCTAAGCAGGTTACCAAGAAGGCTCCCGCAAAGGCAGCAGCGGCGAAGCCAGCGGTTTCGACCGGTGATGAATTTGCCGACCTCATCCAGCTTGAAGAAGAGAACAAGACGCTTCGCAAGGCGCTTGCCGAAAAGCTGCGCCTGGAAAATGCCGATCTGCGCAACCGGCTCGGTCGCGCCTGAGTTTCATCGGACCCACTCCGATCGAGGTGGTACGGGGCGGTTGCGACATCGCACCTGTGCGCTAGATCACTGTCAGACGACATTTCCGGGTTGGTGCTGCAAACCCGGAAATGAACCCTGCCGCGAATTCGCAGTGCAGATTGCTGGAGGACTATGTTGATGAGATCCCCTTGGAGATTTCTTGCCGATCTGGCCTCGCGCCAGCCTAGAGACAAAGCGCCAGAGGCGGTGCCTGCGGTGACATTGGCGGAGGCGCCCGAGGACAAGCTCAAAGATAGGGCAGAAAAGCCTGCCGGCCGCGAGGTCGAGGGTGATGTTGCTGCGCGCGTGCCTGAGACGCCGACGAACACGGTTGATGCGGCCGCGGTTTCAGTTGAGGCCGTCAAACTATCGATTGCAGCGAGTCCTGCCGACGCCCTGGCGAAAACCACTGGGCCTGCTGAGGCAAAGTACGTTGCGCACCCAGCTCCGAGAAAGTCTAGCACTGCCAAGGTTGGCAAGTTGCGCGCACAGCCGCGAGATACCGTTGCTCCGCAAGCGGAAAAGCATGCGGCATCGCGTGCCGGTGAGACGGAAGCCACGGCGACGACGGCCGCGAAGCTGAAAGGGCCGTCGCGCGCTAAAACCGGATCTGCTGCCGCGAAGGCAGGTAACGCTGCCATCAGTAAATCGGAGGCCGCAATTCAGCCCCAGTCGTTGCGCGATCCATTCGTTGTCGAGATGGAAAGTCTTGACGAAGACGTCCGAAAGCTGAAACTCTT
>NZ_AHZC01000253.1 GCF_000247475.1 Rhizobium sp. PDO1-076
CCCGGATTCGCGAATATTGATGTCCCAGCGTAACACCGCGATCCCCGGGAGGGATGGCAACACCTGCGGAACCACGGCATTGTCTATGACCTACATCCGACTGGCGCGGTCGACGAAACGACATCGACGCGATAGGGCCGTCTAATCAAAAAGGTCAATGCAGCATGACCAATAGACTCCATTGTCGCAATCCTAGGCACCACTTAAAAAAACTGGATGGACAGACTACCGCTTCAGAACCTGCGTGACCTGCTGCGAAGCGCTCTCATTGTTGCGCTGGTGTTTGCCGTCGCGTTTGTGATGGAGGCAAATCACGCTTCAACGTTTGCCTTAGGTCTTGATAAACAGGCCGCGCCTCTCGCAACGGTAGGCCAAGCAACCTTGTCTGGTGATTGCAGCAGCGACCTGGATCATGGCCAAGAATCCAAGAGCAGCAGCAAGTGCTGCTTTGCAGCTTGTCCGTTTCTCGCCACGCTCCCGTGCCCACCCACCGTCGGCTCCCCGACCGCAACATCTGCACCAATCGATTGCAGTTGGCGCAGGCTGTCTGCCACTATCCTCCCTGTTTTACAGCGCCCCCCAATAAGCTGACCCATCCGCTCGCTCGAAACTTGTTTCGCCCATGCGGCGACCATGCGACGGCTCGTGCCAATCCAAAACACCTGCTCACTTCGCGGAACGCTTGGGCGTGCGCGTGATGAGTTTGACGCGAGCTCTTCCTTGAAAATCGAGTTTTATCGCTTTGTGCTGCCGGGGCCTTGCACCGGGCGCGAGCGATCGGTCAGATGGAGAGCCAAAATGCAATATCAAGCTGCTGACATTCCCCAGATCGTCCGACGGACACCCCGAAAGATTTTTCGTCGCATTTGGGAATTACTACCAGAGGCAATTCTGCGAACGGATCTGATGAGGCAGTCGGGGAGATTTATCTATCGGCATTTTACCCGGGACACAGTCCGAGTTCAGAGCCACTACACCTGGTTCATGCGTAATCCGCCACTCTTGAATGCGCTTTCTGTTTTAGTCAAAAGCCGGACGGGAAGTGATGTAAAAATTGCTTCCATCGGTTGCAGCACAGGTGCCGAGCTTTACTCCCTGCTTTACATCCTCAGGCGAGATCACCCCGAATTGGTCATCACTGGTGTGGGGGTCGATCTATCTGCTGCTGTCGTTCGTGCAGCCGAAGTTGGGATCTACCGGCCAAATCAATCTGCAGCGGCCAATGCTCTCTTTCTTGAGGGGCGACCGGAGGTGATGTCCTCAGACATTGGTGCGTTGGGAGATATCCTCGAACTAAACGGCGACGGGACACTGTCGGTTCAGTATTGGCTCAAGGAGGGGACCACGTGGTTGACGGGAGATGCAACCGATCCCAACCTGCTGGCGGCGCTGCCGCAACAAGACATTGTGCTGGCGAACAATGTTATCGGACCAATGGAAGACGTTGTCGCCGAAGCGTGCTTGTTAAACGTCATGAAGCTCGTATTGCCTGGCGGCTATCTTGTCGTGGATGGCATCGATCTCGATCTCAAGACGCGGATTATGATGGGATCCGAATTTGCTCCGGCGCGCATTTCACAGGAAAATATCTGGAATGCCGACACCTCTAAAATAGGTTGGCCGTGGATACGATGGGGTCGTGAGCCGTGGGACGACAAGGTACCTAACAGTTCCTGGCGCTATTCTTGTGTATTCGAGCGTTTGAAATGAC
>NZ_AHZC01000252.1 GCF_000247475.1 Rhizobium sp. PDO1-076
ACCCATGTCTGCAAGCCCGAGGACTTCCCGATCATGCCGGTCGAATATGCAGGCTTCACCCTGAAGCCAAACGGCTTCTTTGCCGGCAATATCGGTATGGATCTGCCGCCGGGCAAGAATGCCCACAGCAAGGATAATCGCGAGGTGGACTGCTGCGGCGCGACAGACGAGACCAAGAGTGGCTGCTGCCACTGATATATCAGAGCCGAATGCATCAATCAGCCATGGAGGCCCTCCTATGCCTACATGGCTGGTGGTGTTGCTGCCGGGCCGGAGCCGCCAGCCTATCTGATCACATCGCAGGGTTCTGACATCAAGACGCACCTTGCTTGACTGGAGCCTCAGTCAGCATCACCGCATGGCCGCTTCTGGCCTTGCTTCGGAAGCGGCCAAGCCTGCTGTCGTACCTTCGACGATTACTTGTCTCGGGCCTGGCTTTCTGGCTCAGAAGTCCCAGTCCTCGTCCTCAGTCGAGACTGCCTTGCCGATGACGTAGGATGAGCCAGAGCCGGAGAAGAAGTCATGGTTCTCGTCGGCATTGGGAGAAAGCGCCGACAGGATCGCCGGGTTGACCTTGCAGGCTTCCGATGGAAACAGTGCCTCGAAACCAAGGTTCATCAGCGCCTTGTTGGCGTTGTAATGCAGGAACTTCTTCACGTCTTCCGTCAGGCCGACACTGTCATAGAGGTCTTCGGTGTATTTCGCTTCGTTGTCATAGAGTTCGAGCATCAGGTCGAAGGCGAAGTCCTTGATCTCTTGGGCGCGGGCTTCCGTCTCTCGGTCCAATGCACGCCGGAACTTGTAACCGATGTAATAGCCATGCACTGCCTCGTCGCGGATGATCAGGCGGATCAGGTCGGCGGTATTGGTAAGCTTGGCACGGCTCGACCAATACATCGGCAGGTAGAAGCCGGAGTAGAAGAGGAAGCTTTCGAGGAAAACGGAAGCCACCTTCTTTTTCAGCGGATCGGCTCCATCATATTGCTGCATAATCAGGTGGGATTTACGTTGCAGGAATTCGTTTTCCTCCGACCAGCGATAGGCATCGTCCACATCCGGTGTCGAGCAGAGCGTCGAGAAGATCGAGGAATAGGAGCGTGCGTGTACCGCCTCCATGAAGGAGATGTTGGATAGCACCGCCTCTTCATGCGGCGTCTGCACATCTGCCATCAGGCGGATTGCGCCGACACCGTTCTGGATCGTGTCGAGCAGCGTCAACCCGGTGAAAACCCGGATCGTCAGCGTCCGCTCTTCGGGTTTCAGCGTGGCCCAGGAGGGAATGTCGTTCGACAGCGGCACCTTTTCCGGCAGCCAGAAATTCGAGGTGAGTCGGTTCCAGACTTCAAGGTCCTTGTCGTCCTCAATCCGGTTCCAGTTGACGGCGCGGATGGCACTAGACGCCTTTGCGGTCTTGGTCTTCACTTGAATGTTCATCTCGATCCCCAATGTCAAAGCGCGCAGGAAACACAGCCCTGCACTTCCGTGCCGGTCAGCGCCATCTGGCGAAGGCGGATGTAGTAGATGGTCTTGATGCCTTTTTTCCACGCGTAGATCTGAGCACGATTGATGTCGCGGGTGGTCGCAGTATCGCGGAAAAATAACGTCAGTGACAGGCCCTGGTCGACATGCTGGGTGGCTGCCGCATAGGTGTCGATGATCTTCTCCGGGCCGATCTCGTAGGCATCCTGATAGTATTCCACGTTATCGGTTGGTGA
>NZ_AHZC01000251.1 GCF_000247475.1 Rhizobium sp. PDO1-076
CAGGGTCTTGATATCGAACTCGTTAACTGGCGCGGTATCTTTGCCGATCCTGGCGTCGAAGGCGCCGATCTCGATGCGCTCAAGTCGGCCGTTGAAAAGACCGTGAAATCCTCGGAATGGCAGGCAATCCTCAAGGCCCGCGGCTGGACCGACTACTACGCTCCGTCCGACGAGTTCAAGGCTTTCATCGGTTCAGAAACCGAACGGGTAAAGACCATCCTGACGTCCATTGGTCTCGCAAACTAACCTGACGAAGCAAGCGGAGGCCGGCAGCGTGCCGCTTCCGCTTGCGACGAGGACAATATGACCCAGAAAAATCTTCGCATACCCAACCGTCCCACGGCGGTGATCGCGGTCGTGCTGTTTGCCATCGCCTTCATTACGTACTGGGATGCCAGTCACATGAAGGCGCGTGCGACCTATGGAATGAGCGCAAGCGCGGCGTCTTATTTCGTGGCGATCCTGTTCGTAGTTCTTGGCATCGGCCACCTGATCAGTGCCTTCAAGCCATCCGACATCGAAGTCGAGGCCGCGGACTGGATGGCCGTCGGCTGGATCGGTTTTGCTCTTGCAGGGTTGATCGGATCTATCTGGCTTGGTGGCGGCTTCATCCTGGGATCGACACTTCTCTTTGCTCTGACCGCGCGGGCGTTCGGCCGCAAGGCCCTTCTCGTCGATCTCTGTCTCGGAGCGTTCATCGGGGTTCTGGTCTTCCTTCTCTTCAATAAGCTCCTGACGCTCGCGTTGCCGCAAGGCCCGCTTGAGCGGCTCTTTTAAGGACGCCCTGATGGATACATTTTCCTTTTTGATTGATGGGTTCGCGCTGGCTATTCAGCCTGTGAACCTCATCTACGCTGCCATTGGCGTCCTGATTGGAACGGCTGTCGGTGTTCTCCCAGGCATAGGTCCGGCACTGACCGTGGCACTTCTGCTTCCCGTGACCTTCAAACTCGATCCCGGCGGTTCGATCATCATGTTCGCCGGAATTTACTACGGCGGCATGTACGGTGGCTCGACCACGGCGATCCTGCTCAACACGCCGGGCGAAAGCGCATCGGTCGTCACCGCGCTTGAGGGCAACAAGATGGCGCGGGCAGGACGCGGGGGACCGGCGCTCGCGACTGCGGCGATCGGTTCGTTCGTGGCCGCACTGATCGCGACTGCCGGGTTGGCCCTTCTTGCGCCCTATCTCGTAAAGATTGCCGTCAAGTTTGGTCCCTGGGACTATTTCGGATTGATGCTGATCGCGTTCGTTACCGTGTCTGCAACATTCGGATCATCACCTCTGAGGGGGCTGACCAGTCTGGCATTCGGGCTCTGGCTTGGACTGATGGGGATCGATCAATTGACGGGCCAAGCGCGCCTGACATTCGGTGTGCCTGAACTGTTGGACGGCATCGAGGTGACAACGCTTGCGGTCGGCCTGTTCGCGATTGGTGAAGCCTTCTTCGTGGCGTCGCGTCACCTCCATAAACCCGAAAAACCCATCCCGGTTAAGGGATCGATCTGGATGACCAAGGAAGATTGGAAGCGTTCCTGGAAACCATGGCTTCGCGGCACGGTCATCGGCTTTCCGATCGGTGCACTGCCTGCCGGCGGCGCCGAGATCCCGACCTTCCTCAGCTATACGATCGAGCGTAAGCTCAGCAGAAAGCCGGAAGAATTCGGTCAAGGGGCAATTGAAGGCGTGGCTGGTCCGGAAGCTGACAAACAATCGCCTCCGCCGCCGGCACG
>NZ_AHZC01000250.1 GCF_000247475.1 Rhizobium sp. PDO1-076
CATCAAGATCACGGGGTTTAATCCAGCGGCTTCCAAACCGGCGGCGAAAAGAAGAGTGGTATCGAGGCAGGTGGCGAGCCGCTCCTCAGCGACCGTGCTCGGGCGCCGGATCTTCTGGCCGCGACTCTCGAAGCTTGCAGGCGGCTCTGCATAGTGCAACCCGATCCCTGCAATCGCTGAGTAGACTGCCGCAGCCAGCATATAGGCACGCTGGGGATTGTTTGACTGGTACCCATCCAGTCCACCTGAATGGCCATGAGCATTGAGCCTTTCCGCAGCCATTCGCAGAACGGCGGCCACACCGGGATCATTGGGCATGACAAAGGCCGGCAGCAACTGCACCATGTCAGCAACGCCTCCCCATTCGTCACGCGCAAGCAGTCTGACGGCAAGGCGCTTCTCGTCCAGAATTTCTCCGCCGGAGGCAATGCGAAGTGTGATCTCGCCGCGCTCTGCTTCGTTCAGCCCCGAGAGGTACCCTGGATCGAATTCCACTTTTCGATCGGCCAGCACAAGCCGATCTCCCGGCACCAGCCGATCAACGATCCATGACTTCGGCCTCAGGAAAGCTGGCGACGCCGTCAGCTCGATGCGGCAGTGTTCGAAGTGCCTATCCGTATTGTTCTCAACCAGGATCGACCGGATGACTGGAATTGCGTTCTGGTAGGACGCATAGGTGAAGCAGGCGGCAATATCGGCAACAATGGCAGGATTGTCGGATTTACTGGCCTCTTGGTTCTCCGCCTCACTCGTTTCTGAAAACTGCATCGTCATATCCCCCTGGCGGGAGACTAGCGGCGTTTCTCAACTTTAAGAAGACTAATATTAGAACCCGAGTAACTTTTTGGTAATTACCCACGCCCTTTTTCCGGCTGATGTCAGGCTGTGACGGTCTTGAGTATTATGGTGAAGGTATTGGCGCCCGGCTTGAGGCGAGCGGTATCGATGACGGAGCGAATGTCGGCCTCGCCCTTCTTAGCCCACATTGCACGATAGCCGTTTGTGACTTTTCGCTGGACGACAGCAGGTCGCAAGGCGCGCTCGCAGGCGTTGTTTGTCGGTTCGATCATGCCTGGATATAGGGCGAAGGTCAGAAGCTGATCGCGGGCTCGGCGGAACTTGTTCTGACCTTTTCGGGCAAAATCGCAGTGTGTCGGTGCCGCCAGAATATCGTTGAGACTTTTCTCCAAGGCTCGCCGCTTTGTGTTGATCGTTGATGCGGCAAGATTGGTGATGTCGTTGGCCAAGGCAAAGGCGTTTTTAAGCCAGAGCCGAAGTCGCCAGGCAAGCGGGTCGTCGCTGGCCTGTTCGGCATAGGCAACGTCGCGCGCCAGATGGGCAAGGCAGGTCTGATGCGCAGAACCATGACCTTGCTGTGCCGAATAGCGATCCGAGCACCAAACCTGTGGGCGATGCCCGTTCATCAAGGTCTCGACCACGATGGCACCGCGTGTCGGTGCGGCCTGATGGACGACGGCCTCGGTGCAGCGGAACACCCATTGATAGGAATTGCTTCCCTCGATCCGCACCCCGGTTTCGTCGGATGCCACGACCTTGGCGCGACGCAGAGCCCCAACAGCAACATCCCGTTCGGCGACAAATGTCCCTTGCGCCCGGCGCAGCATATTCATGAGGCCACCCTGGCTTATGGTCAGCCCGAACAGGTCGGCGAATGCGTTCTGAAGCCGCTCGTAGGACAGAGCCTGAAAGGTCTTGAGATAGGTCGCCACGGCATCGTAAACTTAACGGAGGAAATGCCAGCGAAAGACGCCATCC
>NZ_AHZC01000249.1 GCF_000247475.1 Rhizobium sp. PDO1-076
GGCGTAAAACAGCAATATCCCGGTTGACGCAAAACAGCGATGGCCCGACTGACGGCAACGCTGGCATCAGCCTCCCCTGATTGACGCGCCGCGACAATCAAACGTCAACATAGATTGTCGCGCAAATGAAAGCCGGCCTTCCATTCAAACGGAGGCCGGCTTTCTGCTGCCATCACTGCAGTCCGCGACAAACACGACAATCCAGATTGACGTGCCGCGACAATCTAAAAGCAAACCGCGTGTCGCTCAGCGTCAATCAAAAAAATGCCCCTTGCAACGAACCGATTCGCAGTTCATCTTCGCCACATCGCGACCACCATATTCCTCATCCTGATCGTCGCGCATTCCCATCCAAATTGTCGCGCCATATCTCATCAACGACGGGAATGCTGACACTTTACGGCAAGCATGATGTAGGCTATATATTCTCTCCAAGGAGAACAATTATGGTTATTGCCTCGCGTGCGTACACCCCGGCTGAAGCAGCGGCTGTTAGCGAAGTTGCTGTCAAGTCGGTGCACAACGCTATCGACAAACGTATCATCTCCACCCCGCCTGTCGGCCGTGACGGTCGGACACTAAACGATCAGGATTTGCTTCAGCTGAAGCTATGGTATGGCATCGGATCAATCCTGTCTGCCGAGCGGCGCAAACGTCTATTCGATACGATCGATCAGAATCCCGAGGCCGATACAGTCAGGGCCGACGATTTTCTGATTATCGATGTTGCACGGGCGAGAGAACAACTGGCGGCTCGCGCTGAAGCGCTCAGAGAAGCAGAACAGATGATCCAGAGCGTCAAGGGCGTGATGGGTGGTGAGCCTGTCTTCAACAAAACGCGGGTCCCCGTGCGAACGGTCGCTGCCATGAAAGCCCAAGGCGCCAGCACGCTGGAAATCGTAGAGGGTTATCCCTCGCTCACAGCGCGTATGGTCGATCTTGCAGAAATCTGGGCTGCGGCACACCCGGCTCGAGGACGGCCGCGCAAACTTTCCGAGCTGGGTTTGAAGGTTAAATCAACGAAGCGTTTGCCTCTGCGTAGCGAAAAAGCCACCAAACCCTCTGGCGCGAACTCGTGAAGTTTCTGATCGATGAATGCCTTCATACGTCACTCGTAGCGGTGGCAGGTGATTACGGCCACGATTGTTTCCATATCAATTGGCTCGGATTGAGCGGAGAAACAGACTGGGATCTCATGCCTCGGATCGTCGAGGAGGATTTCACGTTCGTCACGAACAATGCCCGTGATTTCCGCAAGCTCTACGCCAAGGAAGAGCTGCATGCAGGGTTGGTCATCATCGTGCCGCAGGTTCTTCCAGAACTTCAACGACAGCTGTTTGCCCTCACGTTGCAGGAACTGATTGAGGGCGGGGAAATCGTCAACGAAGTGATCGAAGTCAGCCTCGATGGAGACGAAGCTATCCTTACCCGCTATTCGCTTCCAGGCGATTGAGTCTCGAGAAGCTTCACTTTCCGCCGATCCTGGAAAGGTCTATCCGCATTCCAGCAGCTCCTACGGTTTTATCACCTGGGATATCAGCGTTCGCCTGTGGTGGCGTCTCCGCTTCTGCATTACCGGCTTCGTTAAGTTCAACCGGCATGTTTTGACTGGCGACGGCCTCACCTGGATCTCCCGCCTGAAACACCCCCACCGGCATCGTAAACTTAACGGAGGAAATGCCAGCGAAAGACGCCATCCGGAGATATCTGTCATGCTCTTGCAATTTTCGCCCACAGGCTCATCGCCGCAGTGCGCAGTTCGCGATGGTGACCGGAGGAG
>NZ_AHZC01000248.1 GCF_000247475.1 Rhizobium sp. PDO1-076
TGGCTGTGCGGGGCAAGTCAGAGCCAGGCAGCCCCGGGTTTGAACGTCCTGTGCGGCGTTGACGAGGCATGGTGCTTGACCATGAAACAGGCCTTTGAGGCGCGCACAGGTGTCGAGATCGTCATGGAGCGCAAAAGCACCGGTGAGATCCTCGATCAGATCAGAGCCCAGAAAAACCGTCCGACAGTCGATGTGTGGTGGGGTGGCACAGGCGACACCCATTTGCAGGCGGCAACCGAGGATCTGCTGCAGCCTTATCAGCCGGCCCATGCGCGGGAAATGTTGCCCTGGGCGCAGAACTTCTTTTCCATGTCGGGTGGCCGGTCCGCAGGCATCTATGCGGGTGCGCTTGGCTTTGCCTACAATGCCGATCTGTTGAAGCGGTACAAACTGCCGGCGCCGACATGCTGGAAGGACCTGACCGATATTGCCTACCGCGGCCATATCCAGTCCGGAAACCCGAATTCGTCCGGAACCGCCTTTACCGAGCTTGCCACTTTGGTGCAGCTCTTTGGTGAAGATGAAGCCTTTCGCTACATGAGTGCGCTTGATCGCAACATCGCGCGCTACACCAAGGCGGGGTCGGCGCCTGTCAAGGCGGCCGCCCGCGGCGAGACGCTGATCGGCATTTCCTTCATGCATGATGCCGTCACTCAGAAACAGGCCGGATCGCCGCTCGTCATCGTCGCGCCCTGTGAGGGCACAGGCTACGAGATTGGCGCAGTCAGCATCATCAAGGGCGCCAGCAATCTTGAGGCTGCCCGCGATTTCGTCGATTTTTCGCTGAGCCCCGAGGGCCAGGCGACGGGGGCTGCGGCTGGGCAAAACCAGGTTCCGTCCAATGCACGGGCGGATTTACCACCGTCTGCGCCAGACATCTCCATGATCAAGATGGTCGATTATGATTTCGCCACCTTCGGTTCGCCGGATGAGCGAAGTCGGCTGCTGAAGCGCTTCGACACCGAGATCCACCCGACCCAATAGGGCCGGCAGGCCAAACCTCTCCACCCGAGAAGACCCGAAACAGAAATCGGCGCAGCCATCGCTGCACCGCAGGGAGTGCCATGTCTGGAAGCACCCTCTTTATCCATTCAGACGCAAGCAACAGGAGGATCACCATGCGACTGACCATTCTTTCCACCGTGCTTTTTGCCGGAACCGCACTGACAGCGGTCTCGGCGCAGGCAGCCGGCGAGCTCAACCTCATCTGCTCGGCCGATGTGGTCATCTGCGAGCAGATGCAGGGCGATTTCGAAAAATCCCATGACATCAAGGTGAATATGGTGCGCCTGTCGTCGGGCGAAACCTATGCCAAGGTTAGGGCGGAATCGCGCAATCCGAAAACGGATCTGTGGTGGGCCGGCACAGGCGATCCGCACATGCAGGCAGCGTCGGAGAACCTGACACTGGAATACAAGTCGCCGATGCTGGACCAGTTGCAGGACTGGGCAAAGAAACAGGCGGAAAGCTCCGGCTTCAAGACTGTCGGCGTTTATGCCGGTGCGCTCGGCTGGGGCTACAATACCGAGATCTTCAAGTCGAAGGGCTACAAGGAGCCGGTTTGCTGGGCCGACCTTCTGGCACCCGAACTGAAGGGCGAGATCCAGATTGCCAACCCGAATTCGTCCGGCACCGCCTATACCGCGCTGGCTTCGCTGGTGCAGATCATGGGTGAGGATCAGGCGATCGACTACCTGAAGAAACTGAACACCAACATCTCGCAATACACCAAGTCCGGCTCGGCACCGGTCAAGGCTGCAGCCCGCGGCGAAGGNACGGGCC
>NZ_AHZC01000247.1 GCF_000247475.1 Rhizobium sp. PDO1-076
ACGATCAAACAAAATCAATCCAAAGTCCTTACCGCGCACAGGTCTCCCTAATACGCCTCCTCATTAATCAGAACCCATGCGCCCATTCCCTGCGTCCGATGGACATGATGCGCCAGTGCTGGCTTTCGAGTTTGCGCCAGGCATGACAGCAATGGTCGATGATATCGTCGTAGACCGTATGTTCGCACGGTGAAGGCAGCCCGCCTTCGTAGTAAGCAAGAAATGGCGGTCGCACCGGACGGGCCGGTGACGAGCCCCATGCTTAAGCGAGGACGGACCGTGGACATGGACAGTGAACTTTTCATCGGACTGGATACATCGAAATTGAAGATCTCAGTGGCGGTCGCCGATGGTGGGCGGAACGGTGAGGTGAGGTTTTACGGAGACATCTCGTCGGACCCGGGATCGGTCGCCTCGATGGTGGAGAAGCTGGCGAAGCGAGCTTCTCGGTTGCATTTCTGCTACGAAGCGGGGCCGACCGGATACGAGCTGTATCGGCAGATCATTGAGCTTGGCCATGCTTGCGAGGTTGTTGCGCCATCGCTTATTCCCAAGCGATCGGGCGATCGGGTCAAGACCAACCGGCGCGACGCCGTGAGCCTGGCGCGATTGCACCGGGCGGGGGAACTGACGGGAGTTTGGGTTCCAGACGAGACCCATGAGGCGATCCGCGATCTGGTCCGGGCTCGTGAGGCTGCAAACGACGCACTGAAGAAATCCCGCCAGCAATTGCAGGCTTTCCTGCTGCGTCGCGGTCATATTTACAGTGGCCGCTCGCCCTGGACACAAATCCATCGGCGATGGTTGGCAGAGCTATCGTTCACCCATCCCGCCCACCACATCGTTCTGGCTGAATATATTCAGACCATCGAAGACGCTGAGGTCCGGGTAGAGCGGCTGACCAAACAGATCGCCGCAACGGTGGCCTCCTGGTCGATGGCACCAGTCGTCGAAGCCTATCAGGCAATGCGCGGCGTCGCGCTCCTCACTGCGGTGACTTTCGTGGTTGAAATCGGCGACGTCAGGCGCTTCGAAACGGCTCCGCAGCTGATGGCGTATCTGGGGCTTGTGCCGTCCGAGAGCTCGACGGGCGAACGGGTGAAACGCAAGGGTATCACCAAGGCGGGAAATACGCGGGCCCGCCGTGTTCTGATCGAGGGCGCGTGGACGTATCGATACCCGGCCCGGGTAAGTCGGGCCATTCAGGCAAGACTGGAAGAGCTGCCACGGCCGGTCCGCGAAATCGCCTGGAAAGCTCAGATCCGGCTATGCGCACGCTACCGTAAACTTATCGGTGCGGGGAAGCTCAAGGCGGTCGCCGTCATCGCGATCGCTCGGGAAATGGCGGCGTTCCTGTGGGCCATCGGTCAGGAGGTCGCTCCGGCCGCATAAGCATGATCAACGCCAAACTCAACACATGAAAGGAAGCAGCTAATCAGCATTCGGATACATCTGCTGGTGTATAAACTTGGGGGCAGAGCCCCGGTGGGGAATCCTCGCCAAGTCCACGTGGCAAGCGTTGAGCTCATGCCCGATCGTAGACAGAGGCAGCCCCAGACGAACCTACGGAAATGCGGTAAACAACCCGCGCATAAGAGTATGCCAACAGTCGTCGAAAGCCCTGCCTCCAACTTTGTATATCAGCTTCATCTACACGGCTTCATCACTACTGATGGAAGGGACATAATCATGCCCAGACAACTTGACAACGAACATAAGAGGACTTGAAGATGCGGTTCGACAGCCAGTTTTCGCGCATGAAGTGCCAGAGGTTTTCGACCGGGTTAAGCT
>NZ_AHZC01000246.1 GCF_000247475.1 Rhizobium sp. PDO1-076
GAGATACAGTCGCGGCGTCGACTGCCGTGTTGGACGAGCGACGGATGCGGCCGTTGCATACATCGACAAGAGAAATGCACGCGCTGAAAAGAGGTAATCAGCCGAAACTTGTATGATCTGCTACCCTTAGCAGATCATACGCGTAAGGCAAAGAAGGCAAATTGAAGCAACGGCTTGTCGAGCAAGCGACTGGCTATGCAAAAAGGCAGCAGCAGTCGGTCACAGTTTTAGCGTTGTATTTTAAGTTTTGCCCACGACGTTCGAAGTGACGCTGAAATCGATGAGATCCCGAGTGACCTACGGTGTGAAACGACGCAACCCAGATCTTGGCTTTGTCGCTGTGCCACATAGCGATAGGATGACATTGACGGCATTCTGGTCTGGTCGCATCAAAATACAAAAGCCTCGGTATGCATCGCCGTTCATTGTTGGGATTCTCGCGCATTGTCCTACAGGGGTGGCGCTGGTGGCTCTACAAGTTTACGTTTCCACGCCAAGTACCCTGCTCAGGAAGCACTTGTGAGTGGAAATGAAATTGGAGGCGGGCAGGATTGAAGCTGCCGGTGGGTGATCTATCAATGCAGACAGCAAAGTGAACTTTCGGGATGCAGGCAATTGATACTATATCGATCTCTTTTGCAGTACCTAAACCCCAGACCGACGACGAGTTGCTTTTTGCAATTGGGCAAGGCGATCTGAATGCTTTTGAACAAGTTCATGACCGCTACTTGCCGAAACTGATGCATTTCGCAGGGCGAATCACGGGTAGTTCGGAGGCTGCTGAGGAAGTTGCCAGTGACACCCTCATGGTGATCTGGAGAACAGCTGATCGTTTCGAGGGACGCGCAAAACCATCTTCTTGGATTTTTGGCATTGCCTACAGGCTGTCACTTAAACAGAGGCAGAGTATTGATCGACATAAGTGCGATGTTTTGCTGGACGAAGAATTGATCGACGACGACGAGGATACCGCCGCAATGATCATGCAACAGAAAGACATCGGCAGCGCGCTTGAGCAGCTCACTCCACAAATGTGCGCCGTCATTGAACTAACCTACTACAGTGGCTATCTATATAGCGAAATAGCAGAGATTCTCGGATGTACTGTGGGTACTGTGAAGACGCGGATGATGACAGCGCGCAAACGGCTCCGGGAGATGTTGTCTGACGATGCGCTAATTTTCCCGGAGAACGTCGTTGCTTGACTGCCGTCACTCATGCCCACATCAAGAAGAATGGGCGCTTATCCCCTGGTACGTGAACGGATCGTTGCCGCCTGAAGAGGCGGAGGTGGTCAGGCGGCACGTTTTGATCTGTGCCGAATGCGCTATCGAAGTTTTGCGACAGCAGCGGCTGTCCAAGCATGTCGTGACCGACACAGTTTTTGACACGTCCCTTGCGCCGAGTTGGGACGTGCTGAGTGCAGGATTCAGGGTTGAGCGGAACAGGATCACGTCGCAGCTCGGGGACTGGCATTGGCTTTGGGGAAATTGGGGGCCTTTTGCTCGGCGCAGAAACTGCCGCCGCATGCATCGTTGTAGCCGCTAAATGATTGCCGTAAACATTGAATTTCCCAGGTCGGCGCCAACGGATCAGATGCATCGTAGACGCTTCACTTTTGGACAGCCGCTGAACTCAAAATTAAGCAAACCTGCGCCGTCTGGCTTTGGGCTGCTGCTGGCCGAAACGCCAGCGTGGCCCTCCGATATTTTGTAGTCATAATGTCGCCTGATGGTTGGCAGCTCAATCAAGCAGGCCAGCCGCGATGCATAGGCACTCAAAGACTAGAGCGTCGGGCGA
>NZ_AHZC01000245.1 GCF_000247475.1 Rhizobium sp. PDO1-076
GGACGTAGCGCCTGAGCTGCTGCTTGCGACTGGATCCTCGCCTCAAGGGCGAGGATGACTGGAGTGTGGGGAGAGGCTGGTGGCAGACGAGAGGTCGAGGGTGGTCGGTGATGGCTATCGACGCGCCAAGGTTGGCTTGGGGCACGAGGATGACCGGAGTGTGGGGGATGCGGGTGGCGGAAGAGATGTCGAGGGTAGGGAGGACGCAGGTGGCGCGAACGTTGGCTTGGGCCAATGTCACTCCCAAGACGACTGTCATCCTCGCCCTTGAGGCGAGGATCCATGCGCAAGGCGGACGGGTTTTGACATGGTGGGTCGCATGACGGGGCGGCATGCGCTTTCCAAGCGGGACGTAGCGCCTGAGCGGCTGTTTGCGACTGGATCCTCGCCTCAAGGGCGAGGATGACTGGAGTGTTGGGAAATGTGGGTGGCAAACGAGAGGTCGAGGTTGATTGGCGGTGGTGATCAGCGCGCGAAGGTCGGCTTTGGGTTTGGTACCACAGTCAATCAGTCATCCTCGCCCTTGAGGCGAGGATCCATGCGCAAGGCGGACGGGTTTTGACAGGGTTGGTACGGATGACGGGACGGCGTGCGCTTTCCAAGCGGGATGTTGCGCCTGAGGGGCTGCTTGCGACTGTATCCTCGCCTCAAGGGCGAGGATGACTGGAGTGTTGGGAAATGCGGGTGGCAAACGAGATGTCAAGGTTGCTTGGCGGCGGTGATGTCACCGCGCGAATGTTGGCTTGGTGAGGGTGGTGCCAGCGGAACCGTGCCCCTCTCCAGGAAAATCTGAAGTTTAGGCGGCTAACGCTCGCCTAAGGCTTCGATTTTCCGTCCTCCCCCGCAAGGGGGGGCGTCACTCTTTTGGCTTCGGAGGTGCTATCCTGTTCCAGGCTTGTTGGAACCGTTGCGTTTCAGCTGGGAGTATGTCGGCCACAGATGTGTTGAATATTGCGCAATAGGCGTCGCCGCATGCATCGGTGACATGCCATGCAAGGTCAGCGAGATCGCGATAGGTGTTGATGTAGATGTTTTCGTTGAAATGCGGCCCCACATGAAATCTGTCGCCATCGTGATGAGCAATTATCGATGTCGTTGAAGGATGGGTTCCGTAGTTGGAGAACAATCTAAACCTCTGGTCCAAATAGGAAAGCTTGTCGCTGAACTTGAGTTTTAGGCTTTCTCTGAGCGCTCTGGGGCCAAACCGGTCATATTGCTGCCGGCCATCCAGAGATCTCCACCGCGCTACATCCTGCGGAGAGACAGAGAAATGAAGAGCCAGCATTCCGATTTCGGATAGATCGCGGAGGAGACTTGCGGCTTGCACGAAGTATCCACAATCAAGAAGTTTCGTTGCTGCGCCGACATCATTGAAGACGCGGAACCCGAGCTGTGACACAGCCAGATAGTCCGCATGATCTTTAGGGTCGATTCTATCAACGTCTTGATGTAGAAGAGCTTTTTTTATTAAATCTACTGAAGCTGCCAAAGCTTCAAGTTGGGGAGAAAGAGTGGAGGCGAGCCGGTTATGGCTCGCCTCCACTCTGCTTTCATCAAAGATGGCCACTCTACCGCTCAGCTGCAGCCACTCGTCGATCCGCACGTATCGCACTTCTCGCACGTCCCGTTGCGCACCATCGTGAAGTTCTGGCACTCCGAGCACATGTTGCCGGTATAGCCTTGCGCGATCGAGCGCATGCGGCGGGCGGCTTCGAGTTTCTTGGCTTCGGCCTTGGCGGCTTCGGCTTCGTCGGCAGCGGCATCCGAGAACAGGCCTTCCGCGGCGATCTCTTCGGCCAGTTCGACGGCGCGCTCTTCATAGTCGCGCTTGAACGAGACCACTTC
>NZ_AHZC01000244.1 GCF_000247475.1 Rhizobium sp. PDO1-076
CCTTGACCTCCGGAAGCATCGCCCGCGGGATCTCGAGGATCTGCAGCAACTCGTCGTCGAATTGATTTTCGCTGATGTCATAGATCAATGTGCGCGAGGCATTGGTCGCATCCGTGGCATGGACCTTGCCGCCGGTCAGCTTGTAGATGAGCCAGCTATCGACCGTGCCGAAGCAAAGTTCGCCCTTTGCGGCACGTTCCTTCATGCCGTCGACATTCTTCAGCAGCCAGGACAGCTTGGTGCCAGAGAAATAGGGGTCGAGCAGCAGGCCGGTCTTCTCCGTGAAAAGCGGCTCCAGGCCCCTCGCCTTCAGTTCATCACAAAAACGAGCTGTTCGGCGGTCCTGCCAGACAATCGCACGATGCGCGGGCTTCCCGGTTTCGCGGTCCCAGACCACAACGGTCTCGCGCTGATTGGTGATTCCGATCGCGGTCACGTCGCCGATCTTGATGTCGGCTGCGGCGACCGCCCTGTCGATCGTCTTCAAGACACTCTGCCAGATCTCCTCGGCATCATGTTCGACCCAGCCGGAATCGGGGAAATGCTGGGTGAACTCCTGCTGGGCGACTCCGACAATCTGCATATCTTGATCGAAGATCATCGAACGCGTCGACGTTGTTCCCTGGTCGATCGCCAGAATGTAACCGCTCATCAGGTCTCAAGCTCCCTCATAGAAGAAGCCGGGGCGTAAGAAGCGCCCCGGCAATTGTCAATTCGGCATATTTGCCGGCTTACTTCTGCCAGCTCTTGACCAGTTCGTCATAGTTGACGGTGATCGGCTTTTCTTTTTCGTTCTCGACCTTCAACTGCGGCGCAAGGTTACCCTTTGCGACAGCATCGGCGTTCCACTCTTCGAGGGTCTTTTCCTCGGCGAGTTTAGGACCGAAGTCACCCTGGACGCCTGCGCGTTCCAGGCGCTGCATGACCTTTTCCTGTTCGGCGCACAGCGAATCCATGGCTTCCTGTGACGTCTTAGCACCCGAGGATGCATCGCCGATTGCCTGCCACCACAGCTGAGCCAGCTTCGGATAGTCCGGAACGTTGGTACCGGTCGGCGACCACTGGACGCGGGCCGGCGAACGATAGAACTCGATCAGACCGCCAAGCTTCGGCGCACGGTCGGTGAAGCTCTGGTGCTGGATCGTCGACTCACGGGTCAGCGTCAAGCCGACATGGCTCTTCTTGACGTCAACCGTTTTGGAAGTGACGAACTGGGCGTAGAGCCAGGCTGCTTTGGCGCGGTCGTCCGGGGTGGACTTCATCAGCGTCCAGGAGCCCACGTCCTGATAGCCGAGCTTCATGCCGTCCTTCCAGTAGACGCCATGCGGGCTTGGGGCAAAGCGCCACTTCGGCGTGCCGTCCGCATTGACCACCGGCAGGCCGTCCTTGACCATGTCGGCGGTGAAGGCAGTGTACATGAACATCTGCTGAGCGATCTCGCCCTGGGCCGGAACCGGGCCGGATTCGGAGAAGGTCATGCCGGCAGCGGATGCAGGTGCATAGGCCTTCAGCCAATCCAGGTATTTCTGGATGGCATAGACGGAAGCCGGACCATTGGTATCGCCGCCACGGGCAACGCAAGAGCCGACCGGACGGGAATTCTCATCGACCTTGATGCCCCATTCGTCGACCGGTAGACCGTTCGGCAGGCCCTTGTCGCCATTGCCGGCCATAGAGAGCCAGGCGTCGGTGAAGCGCCAGCCGAGCGACGGGTCCTTCTTGCCGTAGTCCATGTGGCCATAGACTTTCTTGCCATCGACTTCACGACCCGTGAAGAACTCGGCAATATCCTCGTAAGCCGACCAGTTGACCGGAACGCCGAGGTCGTAGCCATACTTCGCCTTGAAGTCGGCCTTGTTCTTATCGTCGTTGAACCAGTCATAGCGGAACCAGTAGAGGTTCGCGAACTGCTGGTCGGGCAGCTGGTAGAGATTGCCGTCCGGCGATGTGGTGAATTTCAGGCCGATGAAGTCGTTCAGATCGAGACCGGGATTGGTCACGTCCTTGCCGGCATTGGCCATCCAATCGGTCAGCGAACGGGCCTGCTGGTAGCGCCAATGGGTGCCGATCAGGTCCGAGTCGTTGACATAGGCGTCATAGATGTTCTCGCCCGACTGCATCTGTGTCTGCAGCTTTTCGACGACATCGCCTTCGCCGATGAGGTCATGGGTGATTTTGATGCCGGTGATCGCGGTGAATGCCGGTGCCAGAACCTTGGATTCGTATTCATGCGTGGTGATGGTTTCGGAGACCACCTTAATATCCATGCCGGTGAATGGCTTCGCTGCATCGATGAACCACTGCATTTCCGCTTCCTGCGCGGCGCGGTCGAGCGTCGACATGTCGCCGACTTCCTTGTCCAGGAACTGTTTTGCCTCGTCCATACCGGCATAAGCCGAGCCGGTCATTGCCAGCAGCACAGCTGCCGTCGTCGTCATAAGGTGCCGTCGCATAGTCATCCTCCCTAAGGTTGCGATTGCAGTGTCTAAACAGTCGATAGAATGGCGACCTCCCGCCGCCACCCGCCTTTTCTTGCTCTAGACGTAGCGGAACACGCCGATGGCGTAGACCACAGACAGAGCGAGAGCCCACCACAGGCTCGGTCCGATCAGACCGAGCCATGCGAGATGAATGAATGCCGAGCCGAGCAAGGACACGAAAAGCCGGTCGCCGCGGGTCGTCTCGAAATGCAGAATGCCGATGCGCGGGCTGCCACCCGGGACAAGATATTCCCATACCGCCATCGAGGCGATCAGTCCCAGGATCACCAGGAAAAAGATCGCGGTTGGCAACGTCCAGGCCATCCATGTGAAATCCATTGTAGCCTCCTCAGACGCGACCCAGGGCAAAGCCCTTGGCGATGTAGTTGCGGACGAAATAGATGACCAGGGCACCGGGTATGATGGTGAGGACGCCGGCCGCGGCCAGAACACCCCAGTCCATGCCCGAAGCCGAGACCGTGCGCGTCATCGTCGCGGCGATCGGCTTGGCATCCGTCGTGGTCAGGGTGCGGGCAATCAGAAGCTCGACCCAGGAGAACATGAAGCAGAAGAAGGCGGCGACACCGATGCCCGACGCGATCAGCGGCATGAAAATCTTCACGAAGAACCTCGGGAAGGAATAGCCGTCGATATAAGCGGTCTCGTCGATCTCCTTCGGTACGCCCGACATGAAGCCTTCCAGGATCCAGACGGCCAGCGGCACATTGAACAGGCAATGGGCGATGGCGACCGCGATATGCGTGTCGATCAGGCCGAAGGCCGAATAGAGCTGGAAAAAAGGCAGCGCAAAGACGGCCGGCGGCGCCATGCGGTTGGTCAGCAGCCAGAAGAACAGATGCTTGTCGCCGAGAAAACGATAGCGCGAGAAGGCATAGGCCGCCGGCAAAGCCGCGGTCACCGAGATCAGCGTGTTCAGCACGACATAGATGATCGAGTTGATATAGCCGTTGTACCAGGACGGATCTGTAAAGATCACCATGTAGTTGCGGATCGTCGGGTCCTGCGGCCAGAGCGAAAAAGCACCGAGGATCTCCCCATTGCTCTTGAAGCTCATGTTGACCAGCCAATAGATCGGCAACAGCAGAAAGACGATGTAGATCGTCGGGACCAGGAAGCCGAAGCTTGAACGGTTGTCGGAATTGCTCATCGGTTCTCCTCCCTTATTCGCCCTGGGCATCGCTGACGGTCATGACGGTGTAGAAGATCCAGGACAGGGCCAGGATGATCAGGAAGTAGATGATCGACATGGCGGCCGCCGGGCCAAGGTCGAACTGTCCGACGGCCATCTTGACGAGGTCGATCGACAGGAAGGTGGTCGAATTGCCGGGGCCACCGCCGGTGACGACGAAGGGTTCGGTGTAGATCATGAATGAATCCATGAAACGCAGCAGGACGGCAATCAACAACACGCGTTTCATCTTCGGCAGCTGGATGAAGCGGAAGACGGACCAGCGCGAGGCGCCGTCGATCTTGGCGGCCTGATAATAGGCATCCGGGATCGACACCAGGCCGGCATAGCAGAGCAGCACGACAAGGCTTGTCCAGTGCCAGACATCCATCACGATGACGGTGATCCAGGCATCGATCGGGTTCTGGGTGAAGTTGTATTCGATGCCCAAGGCACTCAGCGTATAGCCTAGGAGGCCGATATCGACACGGCCGAAGACCAGCCAGATCGTGCCGACGACGTTCCACGGAATGAGAAGCGGCAATGCCATCAGGACGAGGCAAACCGGCACGCCCAGGCCCTTTTTCGGCATGTTGAGCGCGATGAAGATGCCAAGCGGCACCTCGATCGCCAAGATGATCATCGAGAAAATCAGGTTGCGTGCCAGTGCATTCCAGAACCGGTCCGAGGACAGGATTTCCGTGAACCAGTCCGTGCCGGCCCAAAAGAACTCATTGTTGCCGAACGTATCCTGTACCGAATAGTTGACGACGGTCATCAGCGGGATGACTGCGGAGAAGGCCACCAGTACCAATACCGGAATGACCATGAACCAGGCTTTGTTGTTCCAGGTCTTGTTCATCACTTGGCCTCCATGCCAACACGCCAGCTGTCGGCATAGATGCCGATCGCCTGGGGTGCGAATGTCACCTTCGGATCCGATGGAATGTCGGTATCCTCTGCAACGACGATCGACATCGGATGATCGCAGAAACGTGTGCGAATGATCTTCTGGCGGCCAATGTCCTCGACCTTTGAAATCGAAATCGGCATGCCCTCGCGACCAAGGCTGACAAACTCGGGGCGAATGCCGAGCTCGATCCTGGACTGACCCGACAATTTCGGTGCCCCAGGAAGGGCGATCGACTGGTCGCCGACGGTCGCAGTCGCGCCGTTCACGGCAGCGGGCAGAACATTCATGCCGGGTGAGCCGATAAAATAGCCGACAAACGTATGGCTGGGCTTTTCGAACAGTTCGGCCGGCGTGCCGATCTGGACGATCTGGCCGTCATACATCACCACGACCTTGTCGGCGAAAGTCAGGGCTTCGGTCTGGTCATGGGTGACATAAACCATGGTAAAGCCGGACTGACGATGCAGGCGCTTCAACTGCGAGCGCAGCACCCATTTCATGTGCGGATCGATAACCGTCAGCGGTTCGTCGAACAGGATCGCGTTGACATCGGCGCGAACCAGGCCGCGACCGAGCGAAATCTTCTGTTTCTGGTCCGCTGTCAGGCCCTGTGCCGTCTTCTTCGCCATGGCAGCGAGATCGGTCATCTCGAGGATTTCCGTCACCCGGCGATGCACCTGATCTTCCGGTACATGCCGGTTGCGCAAGGGGAAGGCCAGATTGTCGTAGACGCTCATCGTGTCGTAGACGACCGGAAACTGGAACACCTGGGCGATGTTGCGGGCCTGGGTCGAGAGATTGGTCACATCGACGCCATCGAACAGGATCTTGCCGTCCGACGGATTGATCAGGCCGGAAATGATGTTGAGCAAGGTCGTCTTGCCGCAGCCCGAAGGGCCGAGCAGTGCATAGGCGCCGCCGTCGGCCCATTCGTGATGGACTTCCTTCAGCGCATAGTCGCCGGCAGCGCGTGCAGCGGGCGAGTAGGCGTGGCGGATATGGTCGAGATTGATGCGTGCCATGTCGCGCCTCCCCTCAAGCGGCCATGCTGGCATGGGCGAGCAAGGACAGGCCTTGCGCGTCGAACGCCATCAGGTGACGGGTGTCGATATAGACATCGATTTCCTTGTCCGGATCGATGTCGTGAATGCCATGCGCCAGGATCACCCAGCGCGCACCGGCAAATTCGACGTGGATGAAGCTTTCCGATCCGGCGATTTCCGACACCAGCGTCCGGGCCTGCAGAGGCTTGGCGGCATACGGCGTAGCAGAAAGAGACAGATGATGCGGATGGAAGGCGACCGTGAGCGGTCCGTCCGCAACACCTGCGAGATGCGTTGGAACGTCAAGCACATGGCGGTCGGCCAGAAGGAACCGTTGGCCGGATTTCACCAGGCCCAAGGTGTTCAGCGGCGGGTCGGCGAAGGTTTTCGCCGTCAGGAGATCGACCGGCTGTCGATAGATTGCAATGGTCTCGCCAAACTGCGTGACACGTCCTTCGCTCAGGGTTGCGGTATTGCCACCCAGCAGCAATGCCTCCGACGGTTCTGTCGTCGCATACACAAAGATCGCACCGGATTGGGCAAAGATCTTGGGAAGTTCCTCGCGCAATTCCTCACGGAGCTTGTAGTCCAGATTAGCCAAGGGCTCGTCGAGCAAGACGAGTGTCGCCTTCTTCACCAAGGCACGGGCAAGCGCCGTTCGCTGCTGCTGGCCTCCGGAGAGGCTGAGTGGCGTGCGCTGAAGATAGGGCGTCAGCCGCAACAGTTCCGATGCCTTGTGGACCTCGCGGTCAATGGTGGCGGCGTCCTTGCCGGCAATGCGCATCGGCGAAGCGATGTTTTCATACACCGTCAAAGCGGGATAATTGATGAATTGCTGGTAAACCATGGCGACATTGCGCTGCTGCACCGGCTGGCCGGTGACATCGACGCCGTCGACATGGATCGTGCCGGATGTCGGCTTGTCCAGCCCGGCCATCAGCCGCATCAGTGATGTCTTGCCCGAAAGCGTCGGCCCGAGCAGGACGTTCAGCGAACCCCGCTGCAACGTCAGGTCGGTCGGGTAAATGTGGTATTCACCACCCGCCATTTTCGAGATGTTCTTCAATTCCAACATATTTCCTCAGGCCTCCTCCAAACCTTCGGCAATCCGGGATAACGCGGCTAGGTTGCCGCGACAGCCCCCAGATATTCCTCCAGTCCCCGCGCCTCTTCCGGCGACAGGAACAGCCCCTGTTTCGTTCGGCGCCACAGCACATCCTCAGCCGTGACTGCCCACTCGTTTTCCATCAACCAGCGCAATTCGCACTCGTAGAGACTTCCGCCGAAATGGCGGCCCAGATCTTCGATCTTGGCCGCATTTCCGAGAATGGTTTTCGCATCGGTACCGTAGCAACGGATCAAGCGTTCCGCGTGACGGCGATCGAGAAACGGATAGAAGCGGACAAGATCCTCCACCATCGCATCATAGCCGGTCACCCGAAAATCGCCGCCCGGCAGCCGACTGGTTGCGGTCCAGGCATTGCCCTTAGTGCCAATCGCCTCGCCGATTTTCTCCAAGGCATGTTCAGCGAGACGACGATAAGTGGTCAGCTTGCCGCCGAACACGTTGAGCAACGGCGTGTCGTCGTCTGTCATCTCGAGCTTCAGAACGTAATCGCGTGTCGCTTCTTGTGCCTTGGATGCGCCGTCATCGAACAGCGGACGCACCGCCGAATAGCTCCAGACTATATCGCCCGGCACGACCGGTTCCTTGAAATACTCGCTCGCGGCATTGCAGAGATAGCTTACCTCTTCCGCACTGATCTTCACATCCTTAGGATCATCCGTGTAGTCACGATCCGTTGTGCCGATCAGGGTAAAGTCGCCCTCATACGGAATGGCGAAGATGATGCGGTTATCCGGGTTCTGGAAGAAATAGGCGCGGGTGTCGGAGAATTTCTTGCGGACAATGATGTGACTGCCCTGCACGAGGCGGACATTGTGCACATTGTTGCGCCCAAAGGCACCGGCGAGTACCTGATCAACCCAGGGGCCAGCAGCATTGACCAGCATGCGGGCGCGGTGAACGGTTGTCGTCCCATCGCCCTTTGCCTTGGTGGTGATGACCCAGACGCCGCTCTCGCGATGCGCAGATATCACGCGGGCGCGGCTAAAAATCCTGGCACCGCGATTTTGCGCGTCACGGGCGTTGAGCACGACCATGCGGGCATCATCGACCCAGCCATCTGAATATTCGAAGGCCTTGGAAAACATCGGCTTCAGCGGCTTTCCGGCCTGATCGTGGCGGAGATCCAGTGTCTTCGTTGCCGGAAGCAGCTTTCTGCCGCCAAGATGATCATAGAGGAAGAGGCCAAGACGGATCAGCCAGGCCGGGCGAATGCCACCTTTTTGAAAAGGCAGGACAAACCGTAGTGGCCAAATGACATGCGGGGCCATTGCCCAGAGGACTTCCCGCTCCATCAGCGCTTCACGCACAAGTCGAAACTCGTAGTGCTCCAGATAGCGCAGGCCGCCGTGGATCAGCTTGGTCGCGCCGGACGAGGTGCCGGAAGCGAAATCGTTCATTTCGGCAAGAGCAACGGAATAGCCACGGCCAGCGGCGTCGCGGGCAATACCGCAGCCATTGATACCGCCACCGATCACAAACAGATCGTAGATAGGCTCGTCCGTCATCATCCCCCCGTATTTCGCGGTGCAACATATATTGCAATTGCGAAAGCATGATTATCTAAAATGAAATCAAAACGAATGTCAAACGAAAGTTAATTCGATTAATCAAGAACAGTGTTCGACGGTGTCGTCTCGATCAATTGGACCTCCTTGTCCAGGCAGATCGCCCGGACGTTGGTTGAAGGACAATGATCGGTGATGAAGGTGTGAACCTGGGATATATGGCCGATACGGACGGGGGCAGTGCGTTCGAACTTAGAGGCGTCTGAGACCAGGACAACATGGCGCGCATTGGCGATAATGGCCTGCGCGACCTTCACTTCGCGAAAGTCAAAATCCAGCAGTGCACCATCCTCGTCAATCGCCGAAACACCAATGACGGCAAAATCGACCTTGAACTGGCGGATGAAATCGACCGCGGCCTCGCCGACGATGCCCCCGTCAGCGCCACGGACGACACCGCCTGCAATGACAACCTCGATCGAGGGATAAACCCGTAAGCGATTGGCGACATTGATATTATTGGTGATCACCATCAGTTCTTTGTGATCAACGAGCGCCTCTCCGACGGCCTCCGTTGTTGTTCCAATATTGATGAAAAGCGAAGAATTGTCGGGGATCAGCGCCGCCGCCGCCCGGCCGATCGCCTGTTTTTCGATAGCCGCCATCGATCGACGCGCCTCGTACTTAACGTTTTCATTTCCATTGGGAAAAACTGCACCGCCGTGAATGCGATTGAGCGCTTTCGCATCACAAAGATCGTTCAGATCCTTACGGATAGTCTGCGGCGTGACGGCAAAACGCCCAGCAAGTTCATCGACCAGAACCCGCCCCTGCTCCTTTGCGATCGCCATGATTTCGGCCTGGCGTGCAGAAAAAATCATCGTCCCCTCCCCTATTCTTCGTTTTGCTTCATCCTAGGCCAAAACGAAAATCGAGCAATAGACGCTGTGGAATTGCCGATTGAAAATGAACCGCGACTATCTGCGACGCAATAAAACGATGAACGCAAGCCCGCCCACCAGACCTGTGACAACGCCGATCGGCATGTCTTCTGGCGCCATGACGACGCGAGCGGCAATGTCGGCCAGGATCAGAACGATCGCGCCGACAAAAGCGGACAGGGGAATGACGCGGACATTGTCACTGCCGCCGAGAAGACGGACGACATGCGGGATCAGCAGTCCGACAAATCCGATGGCACCCGAAAAGGCCACCATGACACCGGTCAGAAGCGCCGTGACTACAAACAGTTGTGCTCGAAAACGCGGGACTGGGATGCCCAGCGTTGCGGCAGTCTCGTCTCCCATGGCAAGCGCATTGATTTCGCGCGCGCGCAGCACGAGCCAGATCAATGATAGACCGAGCGCCAGCGCCGGATAAAGCAGATGCGACCACTGTGCGAGACCCAGCCCGCCCAACATCCAGAAGACCACGGTATGGGCAGCGCGCGGATCGCCGAGGAAGATCGTGAGATTGCCCAGCGCCGTCGCGACAAAGGCGACGGCCACACCCGACAGTACAAGTCGGTCGGCCGCAGCCCCGGAGTAATGGGTGACCGCCATGACGGCCAGCATTGCACACAGGGCACCGATGAAGGCAAACAGGGGCACGGTGACGAGACCGAAGATCAATCCTGTGTGCAGCAGCGCGACGATCGCGCCCAGCGCGCCGCCCGAGGAGACACCAAGCAAATGCGGGTCGGCAAGTGGATTGCGCGTCACCGCCTGCAGGACAGCACCGACGACGGCGAGGCCCGAGCCGACAAGACCGGCCAGGATCACGCGCGGGAAGCGCACATCCCAGACGATACTTTCCCGTCCGGCAGACCAAGTCGCCTCAGTGAAGCCCGGATGAAGCTTGTTGGCGATGATCGACCAGACCGTGGTAAACGGGATGGGCGCGGCTCCAAAGGATACACCAGCCGTCAGGCACAGGCCCATTATGGCGACGGCAAGCGCCGCCCACATCAATATTCTGCCGACCGTCATCATACGCCTATCTGCTGGACAAAATACAGTTCACCGGACACTACAGCGCCCGGTGATGCCCGTGTTCGGGGACTTCCGTCGTTCTACATATTGCGGGGATGGAACGCGTCAGCCAGTCTGCCAATGCCGTCGATGTTGCGCGGTCCCGGCGTTGCCTCGACATAGTCGAGAACAACGAAACGGTCCTGCTTGACCGCGTCGAGATTCTTGAAGGCCGGGTTTTCCATCATGAAGGCGATCTTCTGTTCGGCCGTCACGTCGCCGTAGTTGACGATAACGATCACCTGCGGATTTCGTTCGATCACAGGCTCCCAGGACACTTCAGTCCAGCTTTTCTCGACATCATCCATGATGTTGATGCCGCCGGCGGCTTCAATCATTGCCGTGGGAATGCCGTATCGGCCGGAGGTGAACGGCTTCTCGGTTCCAGAATCATAGACGAAGACGCGGACCGGTTCCGTCACCTCGCCGATACGGGTGCGGACGTCAGCAAGGCCTTTTTCATAGCCGGCTACAAGCTCGTTGGCGCGATCTTCGACGCCGAAGATCTTGCCGAGATTGACGAGATCGACAAACATATCATTCATCGTCGGCTTGTCCTTAGCCATGATGTGAATGCAGGATTCCGCCAGTTCGTAGACCTTGATCTTGAAAGCATCCAGTGTATCCGGGGTGACCTCGCCACCGACTTTCATGCCGTAGTTCCAACCCGCGAAATAGAAATCGGCGTCCGCGTTCAGCAACACTTCCTTGGTCGGATACTTGGGCGACAGTTCGGGCAGTTCCTTGACGCCCTCCCTGATTTTTGCGTCGAGGGTCTTCCAGCCGGAGACGCCGGTATAGCCAACCATGCGATCCTGAAGCTTCAATGCCAGCATCATCTCGGTCAGATTGACGTCGTTGGAAACCGCTCGGCTGGGCGCGGCCTCGAAGGTCACGTCGCGGTTACAACTCTTGACGGTCACCGGATAGGCAAGCGCTGAGCTCGCAAGCAATGCGGACACGACGAAACTCGCGGTGGATGTGGCAAGGCGTAGGAAAAACATGAGAAGTCCTTTAAAATCAAGCTGTTTCGAGTGAAAATGAGAAGCGGGCGGTGCTGTTGCCCGGCACCGGATGGGCCATGGCCGAAACGCCGAACGTGGTCGAGACGGCATGGGATGTCAGAACCTGGTCCGGTGTTCCGAATGCGGTCATGCGGCCCTCGCACATCAGCGCGACATGCGTTGCGAAATCACCGGCAAGATTGATGTCGTGCAGAGTGGTGATGATGGTGAGCTTGAGCGTGCGCAGCAAATTCAGGATCTCGAGCTGGTGGCGGATGTCGAGATGGTTCGTCGGCTCATCGAGAATGATGATTTCCGGCTTCTGGGTCAGAGCGCGGGCAACCAGGACGCGCTGTTTCTCGCCTCCCGAAAGCGTGGAAAACTGGCGCGCGGCAAGATGCTTGAGGTTCAGGTGTTCCAGGGCATGGGCAACCTCGTGGCGGTCCTCGTCGGTCCAGCCGGTCAGACCTTCGCGCCAGGGTATGCGTCCCATCATCACCACGTCGCGCACACTAAATGGAAAGTCCGCCGGCATTTCCTGAAGCACCACCGCGATGCGGCGCGCAACCTGTCGGGAGCCGATTTGCCAGATGTCTTCGCCGCCGACTTCGACCTTGCCTTCCCGCGGAGGAACACCGCGATACAGGCAGCGCAAAAGCGATGTCTTGCCGGCACCATTCGGGCCGATGATCGCAAGTCGCTCGCCAGCATCAAGCGCGAAATTGACGCCGCGCACCAGAAAGAGCCCCGGTTTCGGACCCCAGCCAAGATTGGACACGTTGATCGACGTGCCGGTCGCATCACAGCTCACTGGAGATGCTCCCCGGACTGTTCAGAGACGAGAACCGAGGCCGGAATGCGCGCCAGAACCTTGCCGCCGAGCCCGCGGGGACGCTCTGCTTCTCGGGTCATGCCGTCGGGTCGCTCGCCATAAAGTTTGGCGAATGCAACCAACGCCTCGATATCGGCGTCAGGTTCTATATCACCAAACAGATAGGTGGCCTTGCCGCTTGCCTGGAAAGCGATGGTGCAGGGCCTTCGGCAGCCCGCCATGCAGACGGTGCCTTCAACCGCAAAGTCGCGATTGTCCGACGCATCCATCTTCGACAGACACGCGTTCAGGTGATCAAGAAGCTTAAGTCCGGGCCGGCACGCGGTGCCGGTTATACGGCAATCCGTACAGACGGTTACCGTGTGTTGCTTCGCAGTCGCCATGATTTTCCTCCGTCGGTCATCTCCGGAGGCAAAATGGCACTGTAAAATGAGCGCACAGATGCGCTGCTTTCAAGCCAGATCTTTTCCATCGGAACACCCCGTCCGTTGCGGTTTCTCTTCTGTGACGGCAGGTCTCCTGGCTCGCGGATATCTGCTGTCCATCTGCCTTCCCACGATTGAACTCGCAGTGGCCTGGTGCTTTCGCACCACGATGGACGGCAATCCGCTTACAGTTGCGGGGGCAGCCACGGTCTTGGTCCCAATTGGGTCTTCCGCACCGTGTTCCCTATTAATCCCCTTGGAGTCATCCAATTGGGGAACCGTCGACCCAATGCTTAGGGCCTGCCGGGGCATTCGGTCAAGCCTGCTCATGGTCAAAGGCACTCAATCAATCGCCTCAATTTAGTAATGTAATATCGTTACATAATCGACGATCATATACGTTGTCCAGCATATTTTTCAGGCTTGGCAATTTCACAAACGGCAGAACGACCGGCACCGGACGTATGGTTGCAACCATACGTCAAATAATATTGGACTACCTCCCGTGCCGGTGCAAAGTACTCGTCAGTGGCGTGTTTTTCGGCCATTTCCCTGATAGGTTTACGGAGGCGCAGTCGTGGACAGATCCGGTGAGGATATCTTGCCGGCGGGCCAGACTGGCACGTATTCGTACAATTGCAGGAGTAGTCGATTTTGCAGATCCGGGACGGTAGCGACGGCGACACAATCGTCGTCGCGGGTGGAGCGGGCTTTCTCGGCTCACATCTGTGCGAAAAACTGCTTGGACACGGTCACGGGGTCATCTGCGTCGATTCCTTCCTGACCGGATCCCAGAAGAACATTGCACATCTGCGCGCCAATCAGGGCTTCTCCTTGATCGAGCACGACATTTGCGATCCGCTTGAAATCGACGAGCAGATCGACAGGATATACAATCTTGCCTGCGCGGCATCACCGCCCAGCTACCAGGCCGATCCATTCCACACGATGATGACCTGCGTGAAAGGCACAGGCAACCTGCTGCTGCTCGCCGAACAGCATGGTGCCCGTTTCCTGCAAGCGTCGACCAGCGAAATCTATGGTGATCCCGAAATTCATCCCCAGACGGAGGAATACCGCGGCTCGGTCAATTGCACAGGTCCGCGCGCCTGCTATGACGAAGGAAAACGTGCTGCGGAAGCCCTTTGTTTCGATCTCTTTCGCCTCGGCCGCGTAGATGCCCGCGTCGCCAGGCTGTTCAACACCTATGGCCCGCGCATGCAGCCCGACGATGGCCGGATCGTGTCCAATCTGGTTGTCCAGGCGCTGTCCGGCCGCGCGCTCACCCTCTACGGAACGGGACATCAGACACGATCCTTCTGTTATGTCTCCGACATGATCCGTGGGCTGGTCGCGCTGATGGAGCGGGAACCTAATCCGGCATTGCCGATCAACCTTGGCAATCCGGACGAATTCAGCATCTGTGAACTCGCCGAAATGGTCCAGCGCGAAATCCCGACCAGCAAGGATGTGGTTTACCTGCCGCTGCCGATCGACGACCCAAGGCGGCGGCAACCAGATATCCGTCGTGCAGTCGATCTTCTCGACTGGCGGCCCGAAATTCCGTTGGAAGAAGGACTGCGCCACACAATCGACTGGTTCAAGCAAATGATCAGACCTGCTGATTTACAGCTCGCAAGGCTTGAGGCGGCTTCGGCAGTTTGACAGCCTCGGTGAAAATTGGCAGCACTGATCTCGAAAGGGTGGTCAGATCTCGATGGCAAAGCGACAGGAAGGCCAAACTCGGCTCGATGATGCGGCAAGAGCAGGCTGGCTGTACTATGTCGCCGGTCGAACCCAGGACGAGATCGCGGTTGCAATGGGCATCTCGCGCCAGAGTGCGCAAAGGCTCGTGTCGCTCTCGGTTGCCGAAAAACTAATCAAGGTCCGGCTCGACCATCCGATTGCTGCCTGCCTTGAACTGGGCGAGGCGGTCAAAGACAAATACGGTCTCAAGCATGTCGAAATCGTCCCCAGTGACCCGGCTTCCGATTCGGCAACGGTCGGCGTGGCGGAGGCCGGTGCTGCGGAACTCGAGCGATGGCTGAAACAGCCCGATCCGCTGGTCATTGCCATGGGCACCGGACGCACGCTGCGCGCCATGGTCGATCAGCTTTCGCCCATGGAGTGCCCACAGCACAAGATTGTTTCGTTGACCGGCAATATCAGCCCGGATGGCTCGGCCGCCTATTTCAACGTCATCTTTTCGATGGCGGATGCGGTCAAGGCCCGGCATTTCCCCATGCCTCTCCCCGTTATCGTGTCGTCGCGGGAAGAGCGCGACCTTTTGCATCGCCAGCCGCTGGTCGCCCCGACGATCGAACTCGGCAAATCGTCCAATGCAGCCTTCGTCGGCATCGGCGAGATGACGCTCAACGCGCCCCTCCTGCTGGACGGCTTCCTGCAGCAGAACGAGATGGAGGCGCTGCTGACAGCGGGCGCGACAGGTGAAATCTGCGGTTGGATCTTTGGTCCCGATGGACGCCTGCTCGATGACCCCGTCAACGAACGGGTGGCAAGCCTTGCCATTCCCTCGCGTGACACCTCGACGGTGATTGGCATGGCCCGCGGCCAACGCAAACATGCCGCCATCCGCGCTGCGGCACGCGGCAGGCACATCAACGGACTGATTACGGACGAAGACGCTGCGCGTTATCTGCTCAAGAATTGAGCTCAACGATTAAATTAAATCCTTTCATTTCAATTGACTGAGTATTTTGTGCGGCATTGCAGCATGGAATGCCCATTGACTTTCGATGCCCATGAAGTGAGTAATTGCCCATGAGCAAAGCGAATGCTCAGTTCTCTTCTGGGAGGAAGACATGAAATTGAAGACTTTTCTGCTGGGTGCATGCTCAGCTCTCGCACTTGCGGGCATGGCATCTGCCGAAACCCTCACCATCGCGACCGTGAACAATGGCGACATGATCCGCATGCAGGGTCTGACGTCGGAATTTACCGCGAAGAACCCCGACATCCAGGTCGAATGGGTCACGCTGGAAGAAAACGTCCTGCGTGAACGTGTCACTACCGACATCGCGACCAAGGGTGGGCAATACGACATCATGACGATCGGCACCTATGAAGTTCCGATCTGGGCCAAGCAGGGCTGGCTTCTGCCGCTCGACAATCTCGGCGCGGACTATGATGTCGACGATCTTCTGCCGGCTATCCGTTCGGGCCTTACCGGCGACGACAGCAAGCTCTATGCCGCACCGTTCTACGGCGAAAGCTCCATGGTCATGTACCGTCGCGACCTGATGGAAAAGGCTGGCTTGACCATGCCTGACGCGCCGACCTGGGAATTCATAGGCGAGGCAGCTCGCAAGATGACCGACCGCGAAGCCGGCATCAACGGCATTTGCCTTCGCGGCAAGGCCGGCTGGGGCGAAAACATGGCGTTCCTCACGGCAACGTCGAATGCTTTCGGCGCACGCTGGTTCGACGAAAACTGGAAGCCGCAGTTCGATCAGCCGGAATGGAAAAACACCCTCGACATGTATGTGAAGCTGATGAACGACGCTGGCCCGCAGGGCGCTTCGTCTAACGGCTTCAACGAAAACCTGGCACTGTTCCAGCAGGGCAAGTGCGGCATGTGGATCGATGCAACCGTCGCCGCCTCGTTCGTGACCAACCCGAAGGACTCGACAGTTGCCGACAAGGTCGGCTTCGCCCTGGCGCCTGATACCGGCCTTGGCAAGCGTGGCAACTGGCTCTGGGCATGGAACCTTGCCATTCCGGCCGGCTCGCAGAAGACCGCTTCCGCCGAGAAGTTCATCGCCTGGGCAACCGGCAAGGAATACGCAAACCTCGTCGCTTCCAAGGAAGGCTGGGCCAACGTTCCTCCGGGCACGCGCACCTCGCTCTATGAAAATGCCGAGTACCAGAAGGCGGCTCCCTTCGCCAAGATGACGCTCGACAGCATCAATGCGGCTGATCCGAAGAACCCGACTGTCAAGCCGGTGCCTTATGTCGGCGTGCAGTTCGTCGCCATTCCGGAGTTCCAGGGTCTCGGCACCACCGTCGGCCAGCTGTTCTCTGCAGCGCTTGCAGGCCAGATGTCAGTCGACGATGCTCTTGCACAGGCCCAGCAGGTCACCGAGCGCGAAATGACCCGCGGCGGTTACATCAAGTAATTTCCTCCCGAAGGAAATGAAGCCGTCCGGATCGCGATCCGGGCGGCGACACCAAAAGTTCAACGCGCCTCTCCTGCCGTTCGGCGCGGATGCTTCGGGCCAATTTGGCCGACACAAGAAAACGAGCTGACGCAGCCGGCCAATTCAGCCGCGCGTGTTGGCCATCAGGGTGGGTTCTTCCATGGCTACGCACAACACACGGACGCTGTCGCGTCTCATGATGGCGCCGTCCGTCGGTCTTCTTCTCGTCTGGATGATTGTGCCGCTGGCGATGACACTGTGGTTCTCGTTCCAGAACTACAATCTGCTCAATCCAGGCAATGTCAGCTTCGCAGGCCTGTTCAACTACAAATATTTCTATACCGATCCTGCCTTCTTCCAGTCGATCTGGAACACGCTGCTGATCGTCGGCGGCGTTCTGTTGATCACCGTGGTCGGCGGCATCGCTATCGCCCTTTTGCTCGACCAGCCAATGTTCGGCCAAGGTATTGTCCGTATCCTGATCATCTCGCCCTTCTTCGTCATGCCACCGGTTGCCGCGCTGGTGTGGAAGAACATGATCATGCATCCCGGCTACGGCGTGCTGGCCGATATCAATCGGGCGTTCGGCCTGCAGCCGGTCGACTGGTTCGGGCAATATCCGCTGTTTTCGATCATCGTCATCGTCGCCTGGCAATGGTTGCCGTTTGCGACACTGATCCTGCTGACCGCTCTTCAGTCCCTGGACGGTGAGCAGAAGGAAGCGGCCGAGATGGATGGGGCCGGCTTTGTCAGCCAGTTCATCTATCTGACCCTGCCGCATCTGGCGCGTGCGATCACCGTCGTCATCCTGATCCAGACGATCTTCCTGCTCGGCGTCTACGCGGAAATCCTCGTCACCACCAATGGCGGGCCCGGCTATGCCTCCACCAACCTGCCCTTCCTGATCTACCGAACGGCCCTGCTTGGCTATGACGTCGGCGGCGCATCAGCAGGCGGCATCATCGCAGTCATCCTCGCCAATATCGTCGCCTTCTTCCTGATGCGCGCCGTCGGCAAGAACCTCGACCGCTAAGGAGAAGACATCATGGCCCGCACAGTCTCGACCCAGCGCAAGATCGCCTTCACGGCCGTCGCATGGATTCTCGCGATGGTGATCTTCTTCCCCATCCTCTACACGATCATCACGTCTCTCAAGACCGAGACCGAAGCCATCCAGGGTTTCCGGCTGATCCCGTCCTTCACGCTGGAAAACTACGTCACGGTGCAGACACAGCGCGACTATTTCAAACCGTTCATGAATTCAGTCGTGATCTCTGTCGGTTCGACGATCCTGGCGCTGCTTGTCGCCATCCCGTCGGCCTGGGCGATGGCCTTTTCGCCAACCAAGCGCACCAAGGACATCCTGATGTGGATGTTGTCGACGAAGATGATGCCGTCGGTCGCCGTGCTCGTGCCAATCTACCTGATCTTCCGCGACACATCGCTGCTCGACACCCGCATCGGCCTCACCATCATGCTGATGCTGATCAATCTGCCGATCGTCATCTGGATGCTCTACACCTACTTCCGTGAAATTCCAGGCGAAATCCTGGAGGCTGCGCGCATGGACGGCGCATCACTGTGGGGCGAGATCGTCTACGTCCTGACGCCAATGGCGATCCCCGGCATTGCTTCCACCATGCTGCTCAACATCATTCTCGCCTGGAACGAGGCATTCTGGACGATCCGGCTGACGACGACGAATGCGGCTCCGCTGACCGCGTTCATCGCCTCCTTCTCTTCTCCACAGGGGCTTTTCTGGGCCAAATTGTCCGCCGCCTCGACATTGGCCATCGCCCCGATCGTGATCCTTGGCTGGTTCAGCCAGAAACAGCTTGTCCGCGGCTTGACCTTCGGCGCCGTCAAATAAGGAAGACCACAATGGGTAGCATCACACTTCAGAACGTGTCGAAAACCTTCGGCGAAGTCTCGGTCATTCCTTCGATCGACCTGCAGATCAACGACGGTGAATTCGCGGTGTTTGTCGGCCCTTCGGGCTGCGGTAAATCGACCCTGCTACGGCTGATCGCCGGTCTCGAGGATGTCTCCGGCGGCAAGATCCTGATCGACGGCGTCGACGCCACCGACAAGGCCCCTTCGCAGCGCGGTCTGGCCATGGTGTTCCAGTCCTATGCGCTCTATCCACATATGAGCGTGCGCTCCAATATCGGCTTTCCCTTGAAAATGGCCGGAATGGACAAGGCTGACATCGACCGCAAGGTCAATGACGCGGCAAAGATCCTCAACCTGACGGACTATCTTGAGCGCAAGCCGCGCAACCTCTCGGGTGGCCAGCGCCAGCGCGTCGCCATCGGCCGTGCCATCGTACGTTCGCCGGAATGCTTCCTGTTCGACGAACCCCTGTCGAACCTCGATGCGGCGCTGCGCGTCAACATGCGGCTGGAAATCACCCAGTTGCACCAGCAGCTGAAGGCCACCTCGATCTACGTCACGCATGACCAGGTCGAAGCCATGACCATGGCCGACAAGATCGTCGTGTTGAACAAGGGCCGCATCGAGCAGGTCGGCTCGCCACTCGATCTCTATCATAAGCCGGCTAATATCTTTGTCGCCGGCTTCATCGGCTCGCCGAAGATGAACCTGATCTCCGGCGCATTCGCCGCTGCCCACAATGCCCATACCATTGGTGTGCGCCCGGAACACGTCACGCTGTCGACGACCGAAGGCACGTGGAAGGGCAAGGTCGTTGTCGCAGAGCATCTGGGCTCCGACACGTTCCTGCATGTCGATGTCGAGGGCATCGGCCATATTACCACCCGCGCTGGCGGCGAATTCACCGTGAAACACGGTGATACCGTGTTCATCACGCCTGACCCGAACCGCATTCACCGGTTCAATGACAAGGGACTGGCGATATGACTGGCAGGCTTACAGGCAAGTCGGCTCTGATCACCGGATCGGCGCGCGGCATAGGCCGCGCGTTTGCCGAAGCCTATGTCCGCGAAGGCGCAACAGTTGCCATTGCCGATATCGACTTTGCGCGGGCCAGCGACACTGCCTTGGAGATTGGCCCACGTGCCTATCCTGTTCATCTCGACGTGACGGACCAGTCTTCGATTGATGCCGCGATCGGCGCTGTCGAGGAACGGGCGGGCGGGCTGGACATCCTGATCAACAATGCCGCCTTGTTCGACCTCGCCCCGATCGTCGAGATCAGCCGCGCGAGCTATGATCGCCTGTTTTCGATCAATGTTAGCGGCACGCTGTTCATGCTGCAGGCAGCCGCCAAATCGATGATAGCCCGCGGCCAGGGTGGGAAAATCATCAACATGGCCAGCCAGGCGGGCCGCCGCGGCGAAGCCCTGGTTGCTGTCTATTGCGCCACCAAGGCTGCCATCATCTCGCTCACGCAATCGGCCGGTCTCGACCTGATCAAGCACGGCATCAACGTCAATGCCATCGCGCCAGGCGTCGTCGACGGCGAACACTGGGACGGTGTCGACGCGTTGTTTGCAAAGCATGAGAACCTGCCACGCGGCGAAAAGAAGAGGCTGGTCGGTGAAGCCGTGCCCTTCGGTCGCATGGGCCGGGCCGAGGACCTGACGGGCATGGCGATTTTCCTCGCCTCACCGGAAGCCGATTACATCGTCGCCCAGACATACAATGTCGATGGCGGCAACTGGATGAGCTGAGCGCCCAAGGCGCTTGCCTCAAGACTGACGTCTCGCACCCCGAGGACCGTGACATGACACATATTTTATCGCTGGCCAATCTTGCCGAAATCACCTCGACCGCCGCTGTGCCCAGCTATCGCCGAGAGCAGTTGAAGGCCGGCATCCTGCATTTCGGCGTCGGTAATTTTCACCGCGCCCATCAGGCGATCTATCTGCACGAGCTGTTCAACAAGGGGCGGGATCTCGACTGGGCCATCCTCGGTGCCGGCATTATGCCGTCAGACCAGATGATGAAGGAAAAGCTGGCCTCGCAAGATTATCTGACGACTGTGGTCGAACAGGACAACAATCGCAGTGCAGCGACCGTGACGGGACCGATGATCGGCATCCTGACTGCGCCAGACTTCGACAAGATCACTGCTGCCTTGGCCGACCCGGCGATCCGCATCGTATCGATGACGATTACCGAGGGCGGCTATTTCATCGATCCCGCCACTGGAGAGTTTGACCCGACTCATCCGGCGATGGTTGCCGATGCCAATGATCCGGCCAATCCTAGAAGCGTTTTCGGGCTGATCATTGCCGGTCTCAAGGCACGCCGCGCTGCTGGAATTGCGCCCTTTACGGTGATGTGCTGCGACAACATTCCTGGCAATGGCGAGGTCACGGAAGCCACCCTGACCGGGCTTGCCAAGCTATCGGATCCCGATTTTGCCCATTGGATCGAAGACAATGTCGCCTTCCCGAACGCCATGGTCGACCGCATCACGCCGGCGACCGGCGAACGCGAGATCGGCATTGCACGCGACACGTATGGCATTGACGACAAGTGGCCGGTGTTCTGCGAGGAGTTCAAGCAATGGGTGCTGGAGGACAAGTTTCCCCTTGGTCGTCCGGCACTTGAGGAGGTCGGCGTCACGTTCGTTGAGGATGTAGCCCCTTATGAACTGATGAAGCTACGCATCCTGAATGGCGGCCACGCCGCAATCGCCTATCCGGCAGCGTTGATGGACATTCATTTTGTTCATGAATCCATGGAAAATCCGCTGATCCGGGGTTACCTCGCCAAGCTCGAAAATGACGAAATTATTCCGATCGTTCCGCCGGTGCCCAATACCAGCCTGCAGGACTATTTCACGCTGATCGAAAGCCGCTTCCTCAATCCGAAGATCGGCGACACCATTCCGCGTCTGGCGCAGGATGGATCGAACCGCCAGCCGAAATTCATTCTGCCGTCGACCGCTGATCGCCTGGCCAAGGGACTTGACGTTGTCGGACTGGCCCTGGTGTCTGCCCTGTGGTGCCGCTATTTCGAAGGAACGTCTGACAGTGGCAAGGCCATCGTCTTCAACGATGCCAGTGCCGAAAGACTGCAGACAGCAGCCATTGCCTCGCGCAGCGATCCGAAAGCCTTCCTTGCGCTGACCGATATCTTCGGTAACGTCGGCGCCAATCCATTGTTTATCCAGCGATTCGGCAAAGCCTTGGAGACACTGCGCGCCATTGGCACCGCTGAAACACTGAAACGCTACATTGATGGCCATCTGGCTGATTGAGGGCCGATAGAGGGCCAAGACCTTGGATGCGAAAAGGCTGATCATATTCGATTGCGATGGCGTGCTCGTTGACAGCGAGCCGATCGCGCTGTCGGTTTTGACCGAGACGCTGGGTATGTCCGGCATCACCATCGACGAAGAAGGTGCAGCAAAACGATATCTTGGTCGCAGCCTGACAACCGTGCGCACCCTGGTCAGCGAAGAATACGGCCTTCAGATAGACGACCGGTTTCTCAACCGGATGCGAGACATGCTCTATACGCGCTTCAGGAATGAACTGCGCCCGATACCTGGCATCCATACCGCCCTGGATGGGCTCGAAGAGGCGGGTATCGCCTGGTGCGTGGCCTCGTCCAGCCAGAGCGAACGCATCGCCTTGTGCCTGTCTGCAACCGGCATGCTGGATCGCTTTTCGCCCCATATCTTCAGCGCGAGCATGGTGGCAAATGGCAAACCGGCACCCGATCTTTTCCTTTTTGCGGCAAACAAGATGGGAGCGGCGCCGCCGGAATGCCTAGTCATCGAAGACAGTCCGGCCGGCATCCTGGCTGCCCGCGCCGCCGGGATGGACGTGCTTGCGTTTACCGGCGGTTCGCACACAGGTCTATCGGCATATCGCGATGGACTTGCCGCGCTGATGCCGCTGCAAGCATTTGACGCGATGGAGAAATTGCTCCACCTTGTCGCTCCAGTGAGGAGACCGAAAGACCAACCGGATGCATGACCACATCATCGCCGTGGACGTCGGCACGGGCAGTGCACGCGCCGGTGTCTTCGACCTTCACGGTCACCAGATCGCCCGGCATGTCACTGCGATTTCGCTGTTTCAGTCACAACCCCTTCACCTCGAACAAGACAGCGACGAGATCTGGGCCGCCGTTTGCACCGCGGTCAGGGCAGCCATGTCGGAAGCCGGGCTCTCGTCGCGGGATGTCGCCGCCATCGGCTTTGACGCGACCTGCTCTCTGGTGGTCAGGGATACGCATGGCATGCCGCTTACCGTTTCGACGTCGGGTCAAAACAAGCTGGATACGATCCTGTGGATGGATCACCGGGCGATCCGCGAGACCGACGAATGCAACAGCACCAACGATCCGCTGCTGCAACGCTTCGGCGGTCGGCTCTCGGTCGAAATGCAGATTCCGAAACTGATATGGCTGAAACGGCATTTGCCCGAAACCTGGCGGCAAGCCGGGATGATCTTCGACCTTGCAGATTATCTGACTTGGCGAGCGACGGGCATCAACAGCCGCGGACACTCGCCGTTGGCGGCCAAATGGGGTTACGGCGCAATCGCGCCGGGTGCGCGTCCGGATGCCTTCTATCGCCGTGTCGGGCTCGAAGATCTCTGTGAGAAATCGGCGCTTCCGGAACAGTCAGGCCTGCCAACGCTGCCTGTCGGGCATTTGACACCAGAGGCGGCCGACGCGCTCGGTCTTGCCGCAGACTGCCTCGTCGCGCCCGGCCTCATCGACGCCTATGCCGGAACAGTGTCGCTGTTTTGTGCAACGGATCGTTCGACGCCCGATAGCCTGGAAAGCCAGGCAGTGCTGATCGCCGGCACCTCGAGCTGCATCGTGCGTCTGCTTGACAGTCCGATTTCCGGAGAAGGATGCTGGGGAACCTTCCGTGACGTTGCGGTGCCCGATCTCTGGCTGCTGGAGGCCGGACAGTCTGCATCCGGTGCCCTGCTCGACCACATTGTCAGCACACACCCAAAGGGTGGCGAGCCGACCCAGGCACGGCACAGGACCATCCTTGATCATATAGCCCTGCAACTTCAGCAGAATGGCGCCGACTACGGCCTGCCCATCACCGTTTTGCCGGACTTCCATGGTACGCGCTCACCCGTTTCCGATCCGCGACTGACCGGAACGATCGCGGGCTTGAGCCTCGACCGCAGTTTCGACGGCCTTTGCCAGATCTACTGGCGAAGCTGCGTCGCATTGGCCTGCGGCGTCAAATACATCATCGACCGCCTGCCCTCGGGACCCGCTCGAATCGAGACACTGCTGCTCGCCGGCGGACTGGCGCATCATCCGCTTCTTTCGCAACTCTATGCCGATGCAACCGGCTGCACGGTGCGCAAGGCTGACGGCTGTGACGCAGTGCTCCTCGGCACGGCCCTGCATACAGCCGTCGCCGCCGGCCGCTACCCAGATTTCTGGAGGGCCGGACAGGCAATGGCAGTGCGAATGAGCGAGGTCAGACCCGATATGGCACGACGAGACGCCCTCAATCGCGATCACGCCATTCTTGCTGAGATGATGCGCCACCGCACCGCGCTTCATCGACTGATGTGAGCGACACACGACACCGGCCATTCGGCAGCTTGTGGCCGTTTGGATGGTGTTGAGCCGCGACGTTTTAAAAACGACAAAAGCCCCTGCGGGATGTCCGCAGGGGTTTTGTTATGTTGGCTTGCATTTGGTTTGGTTGCGGGGGCACTCAACCAACGATTCCTGCGATTGGTAGAAAAGCCTCTCCCGCGGTTAGCGGCTTAGGCTCTCGACACATGCTCCCTTTATAATCCTTGCCGGCCCGCCATTCCCGCCGATTTCCCTCTATGACCCGATATCGCCGCCGATCATCGCACACCACCATGCGGTATAGTGAACAGCCGATTCCACGCTATTGCCCGATACTTCCATGCTCCAAGCTGGCAGTGCAGCAGCTTTCGACCAGAATGCGTCGTTCGCGGATCGGGCCTTGGACGGCGGCTTCCACCAGAACCAGCCATCCTCGTGGCACGCGAAGCCGCCGGCGGTAATCGCCCACTATCAGTCGTTCGTCCGCCACGTTGTTGCTCCCGAAAGCGGCAGTTTGCCGCGGTCGTCATGACGGTCCCGCCCCGCAACGACTTTCACCGTCGAAGAGGACAAGCAAGCTAGGAAGCTATCGGGCGCGCGAGCGGGATCTGCTGGAACTCGGTCGCAGCCAATCTGGCCTTGCGATCAGCTGACGGCAAAGCCGCAATGGGTAGGTAGTGTCCCGTCTGCAGCGGGTTCAGCGAGCGACCTCCACCAATTCAGCAGAACCCCGCGCGTGATGTAGGCGAAGGTGTGGAGATACATCGGAAGGTCTTCGGCGAGCCATGTCGCGCTGTAAGACGAAGCGGCGAGGCCGGTCGGCTTTTCCTCTACGCGACCATCGTCGCTGTAGGACATTGGCGGCATACACATCGGATGCGGAAACGGCGAACCGCCATGGAGCGCTCTCGATCGATAGACGTAAATCTTGTCTATAGCGTCGCGATAATTCGCGTCACCGAAATCGAATTGGCCAAACTGGGGTCTGTCGGCCGGAGGGCGAGGTTTGAAACGCCGACAGAAGCCACGAAACTTGCTCGTGGCGCCGATCACCCTGTGCATCTCGGCGGCAACATCCTCGACCAGGCTTTCATCCGCCTTTTCGCGCAACCGCCGGACCATCCTGGGATAGCTGAGTTCTAGTCGCTCGACCGGCGAAAGTTCGACCATATCCCAGTGGCCGGCAGCGGTCTCGATTGCCGACACGAACAGCAGCCACGCCAGCTCAGGTGCGGTGTCGGACAACCAAAGCGCCTGCTGGTAGCTGTGGGCACTTTTCACGAGCGCCGTCACGGTCTCCACTGTCATATCCGGTAGGGTCGAAAGGAGCCCGATTTCCCTGAGATCGCGCTGACCCAATAATTTCGGAATCTGCACCGCTTGAAGGCGTGGCGGCTGCGCCGGCAACCGCCCTGCTGAATGGGTCCGCGGGCGGCCGAGTGGATCGCCATGATCTTCGAATTCACGGGTCACTGGCCCGGCAATGACGCGAGCGCCGAATATCAGGGCGACGAGAGCCGCTACTTCGTCTTCTAACCAGCCGCCATGATAATGCTCGGCGTCAGTCACCGTCATATCGGGGCGCTCGCCAGCCAAATGCTGGTCCATCCGCAAGGTCAGCGCCGGTCTCCACTCGTACATGCCGCCGTCAAATGTGGTCCGCGCAACGGGGTTCAGAAGGCTATAGGGACCGTAGCCAATTGCCTCGGCGACAAACCAGGCATCGGAAAACAAGCTGCATTCGGTGATCCCGAGGCGCGGCGCGCCGCTGCGAGCCGCGCGCCAATTGCGCCACATACGGGGCGCCCGAGGCGTTGGCACCTCGACCACCAACGCCGGTTCTTCTCCGTCATTGTGCTCGGACATCCCGCCTCTCAGCTCATTGCACTTTAGTGATCGGAAATGGCGAGTGCGCCCGATGCCATCGCTGCGAACGCAGACCCGCTGTCTTGCAGGAAGCGGTAGAACCTTATCGTGTTGCCCCCGTCGATCTCGTCTTCGGGAATCGGCTCCCAGCCAGGCCCTGGATCAGAACTCCAGGTGTCGATCGAAGGGGTTGCGATGCTCCCTTTGAAATCTTCGCCGGTGAAATTGTATGACCCGTTTACCAGCCACGCTTCGGTGCGCGCACGGAAGATCGCCCATTGGCTTTGAACGCCAACGCGCCCGGGCTCGATGCCATCAGCCTCGGCAAGAGTGACCATATTCACGCGCACCGGCATCACCTTTTCGCCGACCGCCTCTTGCAATGCCGGGAGGTCGCTGGCGAACGCCGCCGCCAGCGCGCGATGGACCGGCAGCGTCTCGCCTTCGATCGTCGTGTCCGCATTGAGCAATGCGTTCCAGTCGACCGCGCCTGTCAGGCCGGTCGCCACGAGCTGGATACGCTCATCCAGGAAATAGGCGTCGAAAAGCAGGACCGCGGGTATCGGCGGCGGCTGATTGGCCAAAAGCACGCACGCCGAAATGCCGCGCGCTTTCGCCTTGGCGAGCGCATCTTTCGTGAACCCCGACACGCTGTAGATGACACCCATGTTCGCGCCCGAAGAGCCAAGCTCGCCAAGGAAGGCATCCACCTGCTGAACGGTAACCTTGCGCGCATATCGCTTGCAGCTGACGAGGATCTTGACTGGGAAGTGACCGCCGATCAGCGCCTCGATCCAGACGTCGCGCTGGCGTCGCGAGCCGATATCGACATCGAGAGTTTTCGCGTCGTGCGTCACCTTCGCATCCGGCGCGAGCGCCTGACACAGGGCGGCGACGGCCCGTTCGAAATCTTGCCACGGTGCGCTCATTTGCCGCTGATCCCGACGGTCGGACGCAAATGCCCACTTCCATCACGCAGCACGAGCAGGAACACCGTTCCGGCGAGCCCGGCGATGTCAGCGAGAATGGCAACCGCCGCGAGCGTGATGGTCGTCTCGGAATATTGCGATGGTGCGAGAACGACCCGCGCCGCTACGAACAAGACGACCAGCAACGCGACAATCGCGACGAGGCCGGTCGTCAGTCGAAGTTTGAACCATAAAGAATCGTGCGCCTTCAGCTGGTCGAACGTCTCGCGTTCCTGACGCAGCCGCTCAGACGCGCGACGCCCCATCATTCCTCATCCTCGGCATCGAGTGCCTGTCCTTCGCGGATGGCTTGCGCGATATCGCGCTCCGCATCCTTCAGGATCGCATCGTAGAGAGGATAGGCGGGCGAGAGACGAGGCATGGTGCTGAGCACGGCCTGCGCGTCATCCCGGGCTTTGAGGTCGCGCGGCATCGGTTCGCCTCGGGTGCCCGATTTCATACCGGACATGGCGGCCGCAGCGAGCGCTTCGATTGCCCAATTCAGCGCCTCGCTATCGGCTGCCGCACACCGATCGAGATAGCGTTCTACAAAGCGCCGCTGCTTGAAGGCGAACAGATGATGCGTGTGGCGCACAAGCTTCGAAATCCATTTCAGCTCGACAACGCCGGCCGTGTCGAGCTTGCCATCGAGGAATTCCACAACGAGATCGGCGTCGATGTCGAACATCCCCGCGACCAGTTCCGCCGCTCGATAGACTTTATATCCGTCGTCATCGTCGTGCTGGCGAAGCCATGCCCAGGCGCGATCAAGCACCCGTGCTGCCTCGGCGGACTTGTGAAAGCCAAGCTTGCCCTCGTGGAAGCGGTAACCGAGCAGTTCGATGTCACCTTCCTCCTCGCCGAGCGCTCGGTCAGTGCGCTGGAACAGGAAGTCGGCGAAGGGCATGGGGAAGTGCTCGGCAAGTTCGCCGAGCAGCGATTCAACCCAGTGCCCCTGGAAATCCTTGATGTCGCGCATCCGCGCCAGCAGCTTTTCCACGTCGTTCGTGTCGAGAAGCGCGACGAGCTTGCGGCGCCGTTCCAGCAGCAGGGACGCGACTTCGCTCAGCAGATCGGGCTGTTGCTCGAATGGCGCCAGGAGGGCGATCGCTTTTACCTGCTGATCGGTAAGGTCTTTCGACCAGCGAAGCGCTGCGAGCGCCGAGCGCGACACCGCCACCTCTGCACTCGACACGGCGCGGCGCAGCAAGCGAAGATCTTCCGCAGCGAAAGCTCGTCTCAGCGACCCGAGCGCGGCCACGCCGCGCGCTGCCATGTCGGCGTCACGCTCAAGAAATCGCTCGATCTGGCGGCGACCATCGGCAGGCTCAAGGTTGAGCAACTGGGCCATGGCACCCCAAGCGAAGCTGCGAAACGGGGATCGGGGATCGGCCGCCGCCCGCACAAGCAGCGCGCGGGCGAGCGGTAGGTCATCCTGCAAAAGGGTGTTGGCCAGCATGTAAGCGGAGCCATCGCCGATTCCGGCCCGGGCCAGGTCGGCGAGCGCATCCTCCAGCTGATCGAGTAACTCTTCTGGCTCTGGGCATGTCTCCTTGAGCTCGTTCGCGAGCGCCGGCAGCCATTTCTCGACATCGTCCTCTTCCGCCTCACGGGCGATCTGCCCGCGAAAAGCAAACCGGGCACGATCGACCATCGCTGCGCGCAGACGGAAGTTCAGGTCGTTAGGAAGGCCGTCGAGGAAGCGGTTCGCTGCGTCGCCAGGCATTCCGCCGCCATATTGAGCATGCCAGCTAACAGCATCCGTGACGGCGAGAATCGTCGTGACCGATAGGCCGCCGCGATTCATGATCGCGGTGACAGCCTCGATCGTGGCGGCGAACTCTGCCTGATATTGTTCGCGCAAATCCTCTGGCGGCGACATGCTGCCAATGCCGTAGGGCATCCTCAATGCATCATGGAGATAGCGGGCAGCGATTGCGCAAACACGCGGATTGTCATGTTCCAGCAGGGCGATGATTCGGTCGATTACAGCGCGCCGGAGCGGGAGCGCATATTCGTAGGTCACGAATGCGCTCGAGAGCATGATCGCCCGCGCGCTGGCGCGCGATTTGTCGATCGTGCCCTTGAGCAAGGGAGCCAGTATCGAGAGCGGCGTGTGCGCCCCGTCCCACGCCCGATCGTCGTCCATCAAGCCAAATGCAAAGGCGGCAATCTCGTCGTTGAATTCGCGCGGCTTGTGCTCGGCAAACTCGCAGAGCTCGGCTAACGCCCGAATCGGATGACCCGGGTGGGAGCCGGTTTCGCGGGTATCAGTTCGTCCCATCTCCCAGAGCAGCTGTAATGCCTCTCGACGGTAGCGCTCAGTGTGCGCGATATTCGAGAGGATTGGCGCTGCCTCACGGAAGCCCTTACCGCCACGGAGCCGGTCGCTGACGAAGCGTAGCGCCTGCGCCGGCTGATAGATCGCTACCGCTCGTACAGCCTCGATCCGAGGATCCCAGTCATAGTCGATGTCGCGAAAGCGAGCCCAGGCTGCATTCAGCAAATTGCTGTCTGTGGGATCACCGCCGTGTCGGCGCCAATCGAGACGCCCCAAATTGACCATCACCTGCGTGAGCAGGCGATCGTCAACGGCATTGATGACACGTTCGGCAAAGAGGCTGAGCCGCCCGTCGTGCTGGATGCAGATATCATCGATCAGATAGTCGCCCAGCAGGTCCGGCATGAGCCGATAGAATCGGCCTCGCTTGTAAAGCACGCCGCCATCAACGAGCATCTTGAGCGCCCTCGTTGCATCATCTGCCGCATGTGCCGTGACCGTCTCCAGCAGCTTTCCGATCTCGCGATCGTCGATGCGAACCGGCTGGAGGAGGGCGATTAGCCCAAGCATATCGCGAAGGAGGCGACTGTCTTCCGGAAGACCGATCCGCCCGGTCAGCACCTGGGTGAATCGCTCGATCACGACAGCACGCATATCGTCGGCGTTCCGCACCATTTCGGCGGACACTTCCTGCTCGGTAACGACGCGCGCCGCCATTACGGCGACGAGCGGATTGTCGGCGGCAATACGCTGGACCAAGTCCGCCCAACCTTCGTCGCCACCAAATTTGGTCAGAGCATGCGCTGCGAGATCGCGCATCGCCGCCTTCGGCAGAACACCAAGTGCGATTTCGACAGGCTTGAAAATAGCGAAGCGCGCAAGGTCATTCCGAATGCGCTGCTCGGCATACGGACGGGTCGCAAGCAGTAGTCGCGCTCGGTTGCGGGGGTCCGCGACGTAGTCGATTAGGAGCGGAAGACCGTCGCGGTCATGCGCGTCGTCGACCACCAACAGCTTTTCGCCAGTGCCAAGGGCTTGGAGACCTTCGTGGTTAGGGTCGCCGACGGGCGACAGGAAGCGCACCAGCGTTGCCGGGTGTGCCGCTGCATAACGCTCAACACCGGTCTTGATGAGGCGCGATTTGCCCATGCCCCCCGCGCCTGAGACAATGACTACCGGCTGCTCGCCTTCTAGCCCTGCGTTCAGGGTCTTAAGGTCGCCCTCGCGACCGACAAGCTCCCAGTTATGGGTGAAGGCGCTATCATCTTGGTCGAACGGGGCGAAGAAGCGATCGGCTTTGACCCATGGGCCGGGGTTGTCGCGGCCGAGCAGGACCAGCCGCTGCCCCCGAAAGAAGATGTCGACGAGATTGTCCTGAAGTTCTCCCGGCAGGCTGCGAACCTTGCGGGATATGTCGTCCTGGTCCCAAATTTCCCAGCCAGCAGCCTCCATCGCATCAGCGGTGGCCGGGCTGGCGACGCGGCTGAGAGCAAGAATCGACCGATCTACCGGGCGGTCGACGGCGGCAATGGCGCGTCGGGCTTCGGCAGGGCCGAATCGCTCGACCTGCTTGCACTGAATGCCGATCGTTTCGCCGTCGCCGATGGTGAGAACGTCCCAACCGCCCTGATCGTGACCGCGGCCACCGCGCACGCGCGTGTTGCGGTTGGGGTAGAGATAGCTCGCAAGATCCCCGATAAAGCGTTCGAACATCTCCGGCGCGAGCATGCTCAACGGCAGGTGCGGCGCTACAGCCAACACAGGCGCTGCATCAGTCTGCGCCAGTTGAATGAGCCGCGACTCATCAAGCTTGAGCACATTTGCGAGTGGCGCCATCTGATCGATTGATGGCCGGTGCGTGCCCGCCTCCCACCGACTGATGGACTGTTGCTTGAGGCCGAGTGCGCGGCCGAGCGCGCCTTGCGTGAGGTTCGCTTTGGTACGGCCGTCAGTGATGAACCGGGCGAGAGCAGCGTATTTCGGTTGAGTGGCCATGATACACATCATAGCTGTATGGCAAAAATAACGCAACACCCAGAGAGTGTGCGGTCTGAAGGCGATAGGTCGGCAGCGGATGACGTCGCGCGATCTTTGGGCACGACGCGGTGCGGCTCACCGTTCATTCGCGAGGCGTAGGTAAACCGGCTCGTTTACACCGAGGGCGGCGGCTAGAACGTCTGCTGTAGCCTCCGCTGAGACTGAAAGCCGCCAGTCAGCAACCAGCCCAACCTCGGTCAGTTTGCGATACCAGCGAGGTAAACGCTGAACGTCACCATTTGACGGGACCTGCTGTTCCACTTGTCGCCGGGGAACAACAGAAATGTCCCAGTTTCCGTCGTTTGATCGATGAGTCGAGCAGATCGGAGAAAGCGACAGATCCAAAGAGCAACTGCATGTCGGCAATCGGAGGACAAAACGGCAATACCCTGCCAAACGCCCGAAATGGCCGCCGTTAGCCACCCATATGCCGACGAAATCCGCCGATAACCGCACAAGACCAAGTATCTTTATAATCATCAAAGGGTTATGAAGATTTCATAGTGCTCATCTTCGTCGGGCGCTGCCCGCCATCCCCGCCGATTCTACGCCATGGCGCGATGGCTACGCAAAGGCCGCCATTTGCCACACGACATGTCGCGCGGCGGCTATGGAGCCGAGAAACAAGTCTGAAACCACGCCCCGGAGCGCAACGATATCGGCAGGCTGATCCAATCGTGCGGCACAGACGAAATGGTGGGCATCTCCGTAGCCCTCCATGTTGAAGTTCAGGCTCGCCATAAGTTACTCCGCTTTCGGGGTTGTCGCTCCTCGTCGCGCCAGCTTCTAGCTAACGAAATAGACAACCGACATGGTTGATCGGGTGTCATGCTTGGAATTACCAAATCATGCGACGCGGATTGTCTGAACATATCGATCCCTAACACTTTAGATGCTTTTGCTTTCATGGCGGCGTCACAATTCATGTTAATCTAGCCCGTCTACGCGAACGCGCCAGGTATCCGCTCGATTCGCTAGGCAATTGTGCGTTCCAATTCTTCGGGGGATAGAATGGCTGGACCACTGGATCGCCTGACCAAGCTCGACAGCCGGCTGCGTTGCGTCGCCAATGGCGCGACCGAGGTCAACGCCATCCGCGCCGAACAGAATGGCGCGGTCCGGCTCAAACGGCGCACGCGTCAAGCGATGGCGTCGTCGCTTGCCATTCCGGTCGATGGCAAAAGTCTCAAGTCGCTCGGCCGGACCTTGCGCGCCGTCAAACGCGGCAAGAGCCAGACCAGCCTGCCGACCGACGTCGAGGTCAGCGTGTTCGTGTTGTTCAATCAGATCGACGCTCCGACCCCGGCGATCATCTCACGAAGAAACGGCCGCGTCGGCGTCGCAACCGCGACGCTCGCCGAACTTGAAAAGCTGAACGACAATCCCGCGATCCAGTTGATCGAACTTGGCGAGACGCTCAAGCTGCCGACACCGTCGGTGGCCGATGCCATTCCTCTGGCACCCCCCTCCAACCGGCATGCCTATCTCAACCAGGGCATGCTCAGCGTTGCGGGAGGCACCAGCGTGTCGCTCGACACGGTCGGCGAAAATGTGCTGGTCGGCATCATCGATGTCGGTGGTATCGATTTCGCGCACCCTGATTTTCTCGACGACGCGGGCACCTCGCGCGTCATCGCGATCTGGGACCAGGGTGGCGACGCCTTTGCGCCGCCAGACCTGACCGTCAGCGAGGGCAAAGCCGGCAAGCTGACCGGCTATGGTTCGGAAATCCGCAGCACCGACATCGCGTTCGCCATGGCCCAGGCCAAGGCGTCAAAATTGTCGCCGCATGACCTCGCGCCGCAGTCGGTGCGCGAGCGCGGGTCGCATGCTACGCATGTCGCCAGCATCGCCGCCGGGCGATCGGGGCTGTGCAAGCGCGCGAAGATTGCCGGCGTGATGATAGCACTGAGCGAGCGCGACTATGACCGCGGCCGCAACTTCTACGACACGACACGGATCGTCGATGGCTTGGCCTATCTATTCGAACTCGCGCGCCGCGAGAAGTGCGACGCGGTCTCGATCAATATCAGCCTCGGAACCAATGGGGGCGCGCATGACGGGTCGGAGTTCGTCTCGCGTTGGATCGATACGTCGCTGTTCGAACCCGGCCGCGCCATCTGCGTTGCTGCCGGCAATAGTGGTCAGGATCAACCGCAATTCGATGGCGATCTCGGTTTCTGGTCCGGACGTGTCCATGCTAGCGCCACGATCCCGGCGGCAAGCCTTCGCCGCGATCTTGAATGGACCGTCGTCGGCAACGGGCTTGAGGACATATCGGAGAACCAGGTCAACATTTGGTTTGGTGCCGAAGACGAGTTCCTGATCGAATTGTTCGCGCCAAATGGCGAGCGCATCGGTCCAGTGGCGCCCGGCGAGCAGATAGAGAACCAGATGCTCGCCGATCGCACAATGGTGTCGATCTACAATCGACTGAGCGATCCAAAGAACGGCGACAATTGTATCTCGGTATTCCTGAGCCCCTTCATGGGCCGGCCGGTGATCGGCATTACAGCCGGATCGTGGAAGGTCCGCCTGACCGGCAAGATCATCCGCAGCGGCGCGTTCAACGCTTGGATCGAGCGCGACGATCCGGGGCAAGGCAACGCTAGCGGGCAATGGCGCCTACCTTCCTTCTTCGGCAACACCACCTATGTCGACAACTCGACCTTGAGTTCGCTCGCCTGCGGCCCGCGGGTCACCGGCGTCACCAACTATGATGAGGCGCGCGAGGCGCTGGCGGCCTCGTCGAGCCAGGGTCCGACCCGCGATGGCCGCCCCAAACCGGAGATCGCGGCGCCCGGCACCGATATCGTGGCGGCAAGCGGGTTCGATCCCACCGCGCTATGGGTCGCGATGAGTGGGACCAGCATGGCCAGTCCCTATGTCGCCGGCGTCTCCGCGCTGATGCTATCGCTCAACCCGAAGCTCACCGCAGCGCAGATCAGCGGCATCATCCGCCGCACATCGCAGCCGCTCCCAGGCGCCAACTATGCCTGGAGCAATGATGCCGGGTTCGGCGTGATTGATGCTCAGGCGTGCCTCGCCGAAGCGGTGCGGATCGGCCTGCCGACCAAGGACCTGACGAAGAAGGGGACGGCATGAAGATCGAGATATTCCCGAGCGCCAGCGGAGATTGCGTGCTGCTCACCTCGTCGGACGACAAAAGGCTGCTCGCCGATGCTGGCCTGCCAAAGGCCTTTGATGACTTCATCGCCTCGCCGCTTGCCAAGCTGCGCACCGCAGGTAAGGCGATCGACGTCGCCTATGTCTCGCACATCGACCAAGACCATATCGGCGGCATGCTCAAATTGCTTAGCGATGAAGTGGCGTGGCGCGCCTATGATCATGCCCAGGCGAATGGCGGGCGGCTCGGCAAGCCTAAGGTGCCACGCCCGCCCGAGATCAAGCAGCTTTGGCACAATGCCTTTCTCGAAGACATCGAGCGCACCGAGCAGGTTGATCTCGGCACCGCGCTGGCGTCGAGCGCCGGTGTCCTGTCGGGGCTGAACGCGGCGGCGCTTGGCGGACGCGAGGCCCAGCAGATTGCGAGCGAAACGCGGATGCTGGCGCTGAGCGTCGGTGAAGCGATTGAGGTCAATTGGCGGATCGGCCCGGACCAACTCGATATACCGCTCAATCCCGATTTTGGGGGCAATTTAATGACCGCGCGGCCCAAAACGCCCATTCGGCTCGGCGCACTCAAGATCACCGTGCTCGGCCCCACCGCCAAGGAGCTTACAGAACTGCGCAAGGCGTGGATCGTCTGGCTCAAGAAGAGCAAGAAGCGCATTGAGGAACTGCGCAAGGCGCATCAGCGTGATGCTGATGCCATCGGATCAGACGCCAAGACGCTCGATCTCGCGAACCTAAGCCGCAGCATCGCGCTTTCCGTCGAAAAGGACGTCACACCGCCCAATCTCGCCTCGCTCGTGTTGCTGATCGAGGAAAACGGCAAGCGAGTGTTACTGACGGGAGATGCTGGCGATGAAAGCCTGCTCGAATATTTGAAGGCCGCCAACCTGCTCGATGCCTCAGGCAAGATCGAAGTCGATGTGCTGAAGGTCCCGCACCACGGCGCCCACAACAGCTATTCGCCCAAGTTCGCCGCGTCGGTGCGCGCCAGCCACCTGATCTTCTGCGGCGATGGCGAGCACCACAATCCCGAGCCGGATGTCGTGAAGGGCTACATCGATGCGGTCAAAGCCGCACCGCTGAGCGGCGGCCGGACCACCACCGTCTGGTTCAACTGGTCGTCGATGCGGGCCACGGAGTTTCAGGATCTCTGGGATGAGGTCGAGGGCCTGTTCAATGCATCGGCGAGTGCGGCCAAGATCACGCGGCGGTCGCTCCGCAAGACCGAGACCAGCATGACGATCGACCTCGCATAATGCGAGTGGATCAAGGGGGCGGCAACGTACGGACTGGTACTCGAGACCAACTGGAGCGAGGAACCGGACACGGTGAACCTGAAGCACGCTCAGGATAATTTTACAGACGGCATGGACGTCAACCCCGACGGGGTCGCGGACACTTGGCCCCAAGCCAGCTTTGCGAAGATCCGGGGGATGAAAGTACGCAGGAGCAAGACCGATTTGCTGCGCCAGGCGAACGTGGTGCGCGAGCTATGAAGTCCTCTAGAAAATGGTCCGGCACCGGAATGCGCACCGTGCGGCGTTATGGTACTATGGCGTAGGCGTAGTGCTCATCATCGGGCGTAGTCTGCCAGCCGCGCCGATTGTGCGCTACGGCGCGATATTCTGCGAAATTGCTACACAAACGCCGCCGATTGCTGCACGGGCCACACATACGAATACTGAGCTGGCGTAAGGGAAGCCCATATCGGCAGGATCCGACCCCTTTGCTGCCAGTCAAAGCGCTTGACGGTTCGCCCGGAACTTGCCGTTGGTTCAACTCACTGAGGCGGCAGGTTTGGGGCCGTAATCGGACTCTCCGATGACGGGTTGCCGAACGGCGAAACCGGACATCCACGCACGTGGTGATGAGGTCCGCGTTCCGCCCCAAGCGGACGCAGCGTTGCGGATCTGATCAGCAAAAGCAGCTCGGCCTAAAACGTGCTGCCAGACAATGCCGCTGCAGAGAGCCTCTTCCTGAATCGCATGCTCCCGCTCTGCTAACTTGCGAGACCGGAAGCTGAGCTTTTGCGAGGGCAACTCGAAGCACGTTGACCGTTGTTAAACGCCTAAGTATTCCACGGTCGACAAGGGGCTCATATGACACAAACCATAAGAACGTCGACCTCGCGCGTGCGTATTCCACAAACCGTCTGGATACTCGGTTTTGTCAGCCTGCTGATGGATATCTCGTCGGAGATGGTGCAGACTCTTCTGCCGTATTATCTCGTCTCCGGGCTCGGCGCGTCGGCAGTTCTTGTCGGGTTCATCGAAGGCCTCTCAGTCGCCATAGCAACGATGACGAAGCTGTTTGCCGGGATCGTCGCGGACTGGACAAGAAACCGCAAGGTGCTGGCCGTCTTCGGGTACGGGCTTGGCGCGATTTCGAAACTCATTTTCCCCATGGCGTCGTCCATCGACGGGATCGTCGCGGCGAAGGCCGTCGACCGCGTCGGCAAGGGTCTTCGGGGAACTCCGCGTGACGCTCTGGTCGCAGATGTCACGCCGCCGGAAATCAGGGGGGCCGCCTTCGGGCTTCGAAAGTCGCTGGATACGGTGGGAGGCTTTGCGGGGCCGCTCGCGGCCATCGCTCTGATGTTCGCCTTTAATGGCAACGTACACCTGATCTTTTGGATTGCGGTTGTTCCTGCGTTTCTTTCCGTGCTGGTTCTGATCCTTGGTGTGAGGGAGCCCGAGCAGGCCCCGCGCACGGTGGGACCGTCATTTCGGATAAGTGAGGTCGTGAAGCTGAATACGGCAACGTGGATCGTGATTGCGACCGCCTCTATTCTGACATTCGTCCGCTTCAGCGAAGCTTTCCTTTTGTTGAAATCCCATGAAGCGGGTTTCGAACCCATGTGGATACCGATCACGATGGTGATCATGCACGCGGTATATGGCTTGACAGCTTATCCAGCAGGTCGGCTCTCCGACGCGATCGGCAGCATGGGTCTGCTTATGGCGAGTGTCGGTGTGTTGATCGCAGCCTATTCGGTGCTGGCATACGCGAATTCGATCAGTTTCTTTCTCGTCGGTATCGTGTTGTGGGGGCTGCACATGGGCTTGTCCCAGGGGCTTCTGGGTGCGTTGATTGCCGGAACAGCCCCTCAACATCTGAAAGGGACCGCATTCGGTGTTTTCAACCTGATGACTGGCGTTGTTGTCTTGGTGAGCAACGTCATGGCTGGTCTGCTTTGGGACACCTACGGCTCGTTCGGAACATTTGCGGTGGGAGCGGTACTGTCGTCATTGGCGCTGCTGATGCTGGCCGTGGTTTCTCAGCTAAGCCGCAAGTTGAGACATTGAGCTGCAGTGAACGTATCTTGATAAGGCTGGTCGTACTCTCGACCTTGGCGACCAATGATGCCGTCTCAACACCACGACCGCAATTGGCGCACAGGCGGCATGACGCCAATAGGGAGGCATGTCTGCTTTCGGATATCCGAAAATATGACCTCTACGTCCGCATTGAGGGCGCTAAGCAGCCGTTTGCAGCGTGACCGGAAGCCTACGCCCGATTACGTTGACCCGAAGGTCTGCTGGCGAGACTGTGCAGGTCCGTCATCGCGGCCCGGATTTGCGGCCATGGAAATTCATCACCTGGACTGTCTTCTCCCATCGCAAGAACAACATGAAGCTTAGCGGCCACACCGGCAACCGATCTAGCCGGTTGTGAAAACAGATCATTCAATCTTTCCTCGCGCATCGCAAAGGCTTTCTCCTCCGCCTGCTTGGCGCGGCTGTATCCCATCCGGTCGTCCAGTTCGTCCCAAGCGGCTTGCTGCTCAGCGAGCGTTGCCTTCGCCTGCATCTTTGCTTCGGCGTTTTCCGACGCATCGCCAAATTGGTGGTCAATCTCCTCCATGGTGAAGGCCGCAACCGCGCAATGCTGATCAGGCACGGCAATGTCAACATGGGGAAATCCCACCGCCGCGATTAGAGCAGTTTCAAGCCGCTGCTGCTTCCGGCAGAACCTCTCGACCTGCTCATGGGCCGCCCACCATTCCTGCCACAACATCAATGCTGGATTGCCACCGTCTGGCTGGTCGTCTTCGGAATAAAGTTCCGCATCCACATCCCCAACCTGTGCCGCCAGCCACGCCGCCGACGTGGAAAGCAATCTGCGCCGCGTGACGACAGGCAAAGTTCTGCTATTGTCGGAATCAGCCATGATCCGAGTTCCCTACAACTTGGTTATGGTCAGATCAGGTGGATGTTACAGCATCTGCCTGATCGCATACGACAAAGCATCACATACAAAATGACAGACATCAATCAGAAAGTTTGCCTTGGATAGCAGTGTATTGACGATGGAACAGTGCCGCGCCGCGCGGGCAATGTTGGGGTGGAGTCAAACGACGCTTGCAGAGGCGGCGAACGTCTCACGGCAAACCATTGCTGATTTCGAACGTGGCGCGCACATGCCCATTGCCAACAATCTCGCCAGCATCACCGCTGCGTTTGAACAGACTGGCATAACCTTCATTCATGCAGAAGGCGGGACCATGGGCGTTCTTTTCAAAAGGGGCTAGTTGGGCCAAGTCAAGCAATAGGCGACCGGCCTCACAAAGCCAGACCTCGTTTCCTCGCAAAACTCCAATCAACTCCACCGCCGTCTCTCACCACGCCGCTGATATGCTGGCCGACCCGCTGGTCGAGCGCCGGTTGCCACGGCACAAGCTGGAAGCCGATGCCGTCATTTAGCATCGCGAAACGCCCGCTGGCGAGGTTGACGCTGCCCTTGAGCGATCCACTGACATATTCCCCCGGCTGGCTCGGCGTGTAGGCTAGACCCCGCTCCGCCGCTATCTGCCGACCAACGCGCTCGATCTCGGTCCGCTCCAGTCGCTCCAGTAGATCCTGGGGCGCTCGAATGCTGCCATTGTCGAGACGCACGGCCTGCCCCTGATCGACAAGACTCTGGCGGCGGCGGTCCATCGCCTCGCTGACCTCCAGGCCAAATCCTGCTTGCGTGAGTGGTGTGCGGTCGCGAGAGACAAGCTCTCGGTCGAGCCATGTCGCGCCGTCGCTTCCGACTTGTCTATTGAGGTCGAGGGTGGAGAGCGAGCGAACGGTAAAATCCTTGGCACTGTCTCTAGCATCATAGGCCATGCCGCGTTCGGGAAGATCACTAGGGATCTTCCAGAGATCGGCATCGATCCGCTCGACATGTCCGGCACGGCGAAGCGCTTCGAGGCGGCGGACATGGGAGCGGATAAAGGCATCGGGATCACCGCCGATCTTTTCGATCCTTGCCCTCGCCTGCTCCAGATGATCGCTTGGGCGGTAGATACCGTCGTTGTTTGCGGCGAGGTCACAGATGTTGATGTCGGATGCCCTGGGCTCGGCCTTCTGCGGGATCGGGTCGAGGGAGACGATGTGGCCACGCTGCAGTTCGTCGAGCTGGCCGATGTCTGTTGTCTCGACATAATGGATATGTCCGTCCACGCCATCGATGACCAGATGCAACCGGTCGCTCATCTCGTCGCCCGCAAGTCCCTTGGCCAGGACCCGACCGACGATTGGCTCGGTGATGCCTTTGCCGTGGTTGATGTAATCGCGGGCACCACGCTCATCGGCCAGGCCGTGATCCTCCAGTGCCCGGTGCATAGTCGTGAGGATATCCCCGCGCTCGCCAAGCGCTCGCAATGTCTGTTCAGCATTATCTCGGATTGCCCATCGTCCGGTGTTGATTTCATCTGCCAAGCCATATCGCTCCAGGCGCTTGGCCCGGTCGATCAGCAGCGATCGGTTGGCCCGGACTGTGTAGCTGTCGGAAGCATCGGGACGCAGATCAACAATTCCCTGTTCCCGGCTCTCCGCGATCAGCATCCTGTCGAGCCGCGTCAGGCGTTCGGCCTCGATCTCATGGCGCAGCTTCTCTGCGACCTCCAGTTCGCTCTGCTGACCCAGCTCCAGAGTTACCAGTGCCTCGGCCCGGTGGCGGACCCCATGGGCGATGTAGTCGCCGGCAATGTTAAGGATGCGGCCATCGTCGAGCACGCCCCGGACAATGACATGGGTATGAGGATGACCGGTATTGTGGTGATCGACGGCAACCCAATCCAGCCGGCTATCCAGATCGCTTTCCACCTGCTTCATGAGATCGCGGGTGAAGGATCGCAGGTCCGCCATGTCGTCAGCATCTTCGGGTGCGACGATGAATCGGAACTGATGCCGGTCGTCGCGTCCGCGCTCGACGAATGCCCTTCCATCGGCCTCATCCTCGAATGCGGAATAGACCCTGCCCTTCTCGCCATCTTTCGTGACTCCATCGCGCTGCAGATAGCGCAGATGTGCAACTACCTTTGCCGAAGTCGAGCGGAATTTCGAGCCTTGTGACTGACCCCGCTGAAGGGCAAGCTTGACCACGCGCGCCTTGACCACGACACGCCGCGACCGGAAGCGGGTGCCGCTGCCATCGCGCGTCCAACCGCCACCGTCTTTCGGAAAGGACGGCGCGAGTTTTGCGCCACGGCCTCGGGCATTGAAGCGCCCGCTCCCCTGCCCTGACTCCCCACCAATCCGGTTCGGGTTTCCGCCTGCCTTACGCACGGCGATCTTCACCTGGGTGATGAACGGTTTTGCGTGCAGGCTGGCGCGGCTCCCCCGACTCTTCGGTCGGCCCGGCTTGATACGGAAACTGTTGTCGTCACGGTCGGCCATATCGGGAGGTTCGACGCCCATCCGAGGCGTGACAAGCAGCAAATTGCCGTCGTCGCAGGCCGGCGTAAAAAGACTTGCAGCCGCGTAGATTGGGGTATCGCACCTCGCGGCTGGTGGCCGCTATCCTCTCCGATCACAAAGAACATCAGGCGGATCTAAAGTTCACCCCACATCGCGCAAATCGCTCTTTTCCGTTTTTCGGGACGGAAAACAATGTGCAGACAATACCTTACAAGCGCAGCTCGGGCGAACCCAGGTTCGCTTTATCTTGCAGTCCTTCCCTCCCCCAGTTCCCCTCCTAACCCACTGCTCCCTGAAGGACCTAAATGCCAGCGCTCCGTGTGGACAAAGCCGCCGGCCCTATGGATCGGCATGTACATGATATCGATATCGGCCGAGTGACCCGGCAGGTTGTGCACAGGGGATTGATCGCCCGTTTTCAAACCATTCGGAGTTTGAAACTATCAAAATATCCTCGATGCAATTGAGCATATCTGACGCAATTCAAACTAATGGTATCCAGCGCCCGCCCCTGGCGGGCGCGAAATTTTCCACCAAGACAGTGGGAACCGCCGCTTACGCGGCAGCTCCTTCCTTGGAGGCCGCAACGCTTTGCAGACCGTGCAGGAAATCAGCGGCGCGCTGCGCGTGGGCGGCGGCGCTGAAGATGGCGCGCTTGTCTTGCTTCAGCACTTTGAGCCAGCCCTGAATATAAGCCGCATGGTCCGCACCGGGCTCCGGCGTCAATTCCAGATCGGCGCACAGAAATGCTGCGCCAAGCTCGGCAACCAGTTCCTCGCGGGCATAACCTTCATCGCCCCACTTTTTGCGACCAAGCTCCCGGTCAAGGCGGTTCTTGTGTTTTGTCCAGTGGGTCAGTTCGTGCGCCAGCGTCGCATAGTACGCCTCCGGCGCGTGAAAGCTCTCGAAACAGGGCATCTGCACATGGTCGCTCGCGCCACTATAATAGGCCTGATTGCCGCCATGACGAATATCGGCACGGGTCGCCGAAAAGAACGCTTCGGCGTGTTCGATCCGCATGGCTGGATCAATTATGGGTTCGGGCTTCGCATAATATTGCTCGGGCAGCCCTTCAATTTGCTCGACGTTGAAAACCGTATAGGCTTTCAGGAACGGAATCTGCCGCTCTTCCTCGCCGCCGTCGTCCTCTTCCCCGGTCTTGGTGATGGTGTTCGCATAGACAACCATATTGCCACGCTCGCCCTTGCGCACATGCGCGCCAAGCTCCGTGGCCTGCTTGAAGGTCATCCAATAGGGCGAGGAAAAACCAGCCTCAATGGCCGCA
>NZ_AHZC01000243.1 GCF_000247475.1 Rhizobium sp. PDO1-076
CCCACTGTCGGTTTGGTTGGGGCGAGAATATGTCCACTTTTGTCCGCCTTTTTCGTCAAAAGAGTATGCAATCGGCTTCATCTTCGGTTATATGGTCGGATGGATTTTCTGGTCGGTAGTCGCCGCCGGCGACTTTATCGACAATCAGCGCGGCGATGCGATCGCATCAAGTATCGATCCACTCCAGGGCAACGAAACATCACTTACGGGGAACTTATTTTCGCAAGCCTTCCTAACCTACTTCTATGCTGTCGGCGGCGTTCTTTTGATGATGGGGATCCTGTATAAGAGTTTTCTTCTTTGGCCAGTTACGAAGATGCTGCCCATCGTCTCGGATCAGTTCCCTGTCCTATTTCTGGCAGTTCTGGATGTGGGAATGCGCACAATGTTCATCCTCGCTGCGCCAGTCGTTGCATTGATGTTCTTGTCTGAATTTGCTCTGGCGTTGGTCAGCCGTTTCGCCCCGCAAGTTCAGGTCTTTATCTTGGCAATGCCGATCAAGAGTGCAATTGCAATTTTCCTGCTCATTTTTTACATCAAGGTAATGTTCCCCTATGCCGCCGACCAGCAATCTGTATTCGTAGATTTTACTGACCAACTTTATACGGTCTTGATAGAGGGCAGAGAAATTCTCGCAACAAAGAACAACGAAGGAACAAAACTACCATGAGCAGCGGCCAGTCAGGTGAAAAAACCGAGCAGCCCACTGCCAAAAAGACGCGAGATGCCCGAACGAAGGGTCAAGTGGTTCGCAGTCAGGAAGTTGTCGCGACTGCAACCCTCATCAGCGTAATCGCTTATATCTGCTATACTTGGGGCGCGACGATGACGCGCTTGGAAGGCATGATTGACAACATAGTTCAACTGCATGGGCGAGATTTCCAGACCTCGGCTTTTCTGGCTATGCGTCTTATCTTCGATGAATGTGTGGTAGTTTTGCTGCCGTTGCTCGGCATTGCCATCGGCTCCGCAATTCTAGCAAATGTTTCACAGTTCGGTGCTCTCTTTTCGTTTGAAGTGATTAGCCCTAAACTCTCAAATATCAGCCCCATATCGGGGTTCGGTAAGATTTTTTCTGTAAAACAATTGTTTGAGACCGTTAAAGCAATTATAAAGATACTGATATTGACGTCAATTATGTACGTTATCATAACTGAAAATATAAACGCATATATGTATTCAATTTATTGCGGAATGAGCTGCTTAACTCATGTAACGTCTATAGTTATTTTTGAAATGCTGTTCTATACGGGACTTGCATTCATCGTTGTTGCTATCTTGGATTTCTTCTACCAACGACATTCCCATACAAAAAGCCTGATGATGACGAAAGAAGAGGTGACACGCGAATCGAAGGAAAGTGAAGGCGATCCTATTATTAAGGGCAAACGAAAGCAGATTGCGCAGGAACTTTTATTGAGCGACGGGCTCGATAGAGCAAAGAAGGCGACTGCGGTTATCATCAACCCCACGCATTTTGCGGTGGCATTCGACTACAATCCCGAAGTCGCGCCGTTGCCCATCGTCGTCGCAAAGGGATGTAATCTGTATGCTCATGAAATCCGGACACAGGCGGAACGCGCAGGTGTCCCGATTTTCCGGAATGTTCCCCTCGCTCGCTCACTTTATGCCGATACCGAAATCAACGCCTTCATTCCAGATGAATGGTTTTCGGCTGTCGCCGAAATTCTGGCTTGGGTGAATCAGAATCGTGAGACATTGTACATATCGCCGCTAAAGCATGGCGTCATCGATATGGAGAAAGGCTTACACCTCGCAAGACCGGGCGAGGGCGGCTATTGATGCGGCACGATGATAGTTATGAGACCTGTGCGCGGGTGTCTTTACTGGCGCGGTAATTTGTGATTCCCT
>NZ_AHZC01000242.1 GCF_000247475.1 Rhizobium sp. PDO1-076
CCTACCGGCAACCACACGCAGCTTAAAAGACCGAAATCCGCTCACACTACCGCTGCACCAGCGCCTGAAAAATCGAAAGAGGCTCAAGAGTTAGACGGTGAGAAGTCTTCCGCTCGATCATTTCCTTGCGAGGTAGCGCACCGAGATATGACGATCAGCGTTAGCCTAGTCGATGAGTTCGTAAAGAATCTCACCTAAAAATTACGTAATTTGAGCAACAGCTCGTCAGCCCGATGCGTAACTTCTATGTTCGCCCAACCTCTTGCAGCTGCTGCAGAATTTAGGATTTTGACGGCAGTCAATCGTCGGCGCAAAAAACTTCCCTCCCTATTCTCAAGTCGCCAAAATAGAGCTTTCTTGACCGCTCACGGGCCTTAACCTTCTGTTAATTTTATTTTCCTTGCTGGAATCAGAGAATCGGAGATAATGACGGCATATCGAGAGTTTCGGTGATTTTACCGGCAGAATGGTCAATGAATCTATGAACGCGTTCTCGCTTCCTTCGTTCGAACTGGACGACAAGATACTGATGCAAGGTGCGGAAATCTCTCGCAGGCTTAACCAGCTGCGGTTGGAGAACTTCCCGCCGAGCGCGAAGAAGACCCTGCGTCAGTTTTCCGTGGGCGAGGTTGCCCACTACCTCGGCGTTACGCCAAGCAACCTGAAACGGCTTTATTTGGACGGCAAGGGGCCGATCCCGACCACAATGTCGGGGAACAGGAAGTATTACACCGCCGAGCAGATGTTGGAGCTGCGGCAGTACCTCGCGGAAACCGGGAAGAGCGAAGCCAAGAAATACCTCCCGCAGCGCAAGCCGGGCGACAAGCTCCAGGTCATCGCCGTCGTGAACTTTAAGGGTGGTAGTGGCAAAACGACGAGTGCCGCCCACCTAGCCCAGCATCTTGCGCTTACGGGCCATCGCGTTCTCGCCATCGATCTCGATCCGCAGGCTTCGCTCTCGGCTCTGCATGGGTTTCAGCCGGAACTTGATCAAAACCCGTCGCTCTACGATACGATCCGATACGACGAGCGGAAGCCGATTGCGGATGTCATTTTACCGACAAACTTCCCCGGCCTCGACATCATCCCGGCGAACCTCGAGCTTCAAGAGTACGAGTACGACACCCCGCTCGCGATGCAGGCCGGCAGCGAGGGCAAGCGGTTTTTCACTCGACTTGGTAAAGCCCTCATGGACGTCGATGACCGTTACGATGTCGTGATCATCGATTGTCCGCCGCAGCTTGGATATCTGTCGTTGACTGCCCTCACCGCCTCTACATCGGTTTTGATTACCGTCCACCCACAAATGCTGGACTTGATGTCGATGAGCCAGTTCTTGCTCATGCTCGGCAACATCACGAAAACCATCAAGGCGGCTGGTGCTGATGTGAGGCTTGATTGGCTACGCTACCTGATCACCCGTTTTGAGCCGCAAGACGTGCCCCAGGTTCAAATGCTTGGCTTCATGCAGTCCATGCTTGCCGAGGAAATCTTGAAGACGCCCATGGTGAAGACGACTGCGATTTCTGACGCCGGATTGACCAAGCGGAGTCTTTACGAGCTGGAACGCTCTAATTTTACCCGGGGTACTTATGACCGCGCCATAGAATGCATGGATGCCGTAAATTTTGAGATTCAGGGTCTCATCCATCGAGCATGGGGGAGAATATAACATGTTGACCGCCGTCAAAACCCAGAAGGTGATTCGTAGAATCAACCGCTTAACGATCCGAGGATAACGAGATGGCTCGGAAGAACCCATTCATGAACGTCATGAGCGAGGAAGCGCCGGATAACTCAAAGGCCATCCTCGAATACACGAACAAGGGTGCCTCGAAGTCGCTTATCCATTCTTTGGACGAGATGGCCGNACAAGCAGATCGC
>NZ_AHZC01000241.1 GCF_000247475.1 Rhizobium sp. PDO1-076
ATGCCGCAACAGCATATGCCGGGCGAGGAAGCCTGGCTGGTTGGCGAGTGGCGCTCAAACGACGAACGCAAATATTATCTGTCCAATCTGCCGGCCGCGGCGACATTGAAACAACTGGCGGCGGCCATTAAAGCTCGTTGGGTCTGCGAGCAGGCTCATCAGCAGATGAAGGAAGAACTCGGTCTCGATCACTTCGAAGGCCGATCATGGCAAGGCCTTCATCGACATGCGCTGATGACCATGATCGCTTATGCCTTCCTGCAACATCAGCGCCTATACAAGGCAAAGCGGAAAAAAAGGAACAGACGCGGCCCGCCTAAACCGACACTGCCAGCTATCCGACGCGCCGTCATAGCCGCGCTCTCAAACCACCATCCACCACAACGATGTCCACACTGCCGTATCAGGTTCCAAATGACCTCAAAATCAATTCTGCCAAAGTAGTGCTTCTGTAATGGGCCTTTGTTCGTCAAGTCCCTCAGTACCAAAATCTCGTCACCAGGATCATGCTTCTGTCCGTGGTCAACACGCAGGCCGCCACACCATGCCATAAGATCAGAACCGGCAGGTCAATCTAGGCGGCGTGATTGCCGAAGCCTCACAGCACTACTTACGACCTTGCCAGGCTCTCGTCCCGGTGACGGGACCTTCATTGAGACGAGCCTAAAATACCTCGTCTCGATACCGCTATCTATGCCGCAGAGGCTTCCTTGCCCCAACGGAATTCGCTCTCGTTCACCCACATACGACGAAGGATCGTCGCAAGCTTGCGGGCCAGCGCGACTTTCGCCCGTTTCATGCCACGCCGTTTTGCCACATCGACTGCCCATCGTTTCAGCGCCGAGAACCTGGTAGCACGGGTCAGCTTAATGTGGGCCGCCTCGTAAAGGGCGGTGCGCACCATTGTGTCACCAACCCTGCTGATGCCACCGTCCAGATCCGTCTCGCCGGATTGGTATTTCTTCGGCGTCAACCCGAAGTAGGCGCCGACGGTCTGAGATTTCGTAAACCGGCTTGGGTCGTCGATCGCGGAGCGATAGGTAATAGCAACGAGCGCACCAACGCCCGGTGTGGTCATCAGTCTTTGGCAGACCTGATCCTGGAGAACGATTTTCAACATCTCACGATGCATTTTGGTGAACTCCGTCCAAAGCGCATGACGAGCCTGCAATATAGCGCCTATCACGGTCTTCAACACCGGGTGTCCGTCGACGAGCTCCAATATTCGTGCTTCAAATCGGCCGCGGCTCACCTCGCCAACCTTCAAGCCATAGCCCCGCAAAATACCCCGAATGCTGAGCTCGACGTCACGCAATTTGGCCTGCCGCAGTTTGCGACCGGTCAGAAGCGCCCGGACATCCTGCGAGCCAGGAGATTTCGAATGCACAGCGCGATACCATCCCATCCGCAACAATTGGGCGATGCCGCGTGCATCTTTACGGTCCGTCTTGATGATCATCGCCGACAGGGCAGCCTTCACATGGCGGGTTTCCAGCAGAACGACATCAAAGCCAGCCTTCGTTAGGCCCTCATGCAGCCATTGAGACAAGGGACCTGCTTCAAGCCCCACCCACCTCACGGCAAACTCCAACGAAACAAAGTGTTCGATCAGCGCATCTGGATCGCTCGCTACCTTCGTCTCGCGGATAATTTTGCCCGCGGCATCCACCAAACACACGCTGCTCGCTTCCAAAGGAAACATCAATTCCGGCAAAGTACTCCATGGCTGTTCCTCGCTTGATGTTTGGGGCCGACCAGCTCGGACCCCGTCTCAACATCGTCATTCTGAGGGACAGCCACCAATCTGGCTACATTCTCGGAAGCGTCGGCCCATTACGGCATCTAGTGCACGGGGTCGGGATGGAGAAGCCCGTCGTCCACCGACGTTTTGATCGCCGACGGGAAGGTATTGGCGCCATCTGTGCCGATC
>NZ_AHZC01000240.1 GCF_000247475.1 Rhizobium sp. PDO1-076
CCACTGCGACCATTGAGCGCTTTTCGTTCCCGCCTCTCTGGGCTAATTTTGTTATCCAACCCCTTGGGGAACCCGAAAATCTATTTCCGACTTGTCCAGCGCGGACTACGTAAAAGCCGAGACAGGCCACGGCCTTACAATTTGGTCAAACCTCAATTTCGTTGCCGGGGGCGAATTGTATACTAAATTGTTGGGCATAAATCTGTTTCCCTCCCTCGCTGTCGTGAGGCAACTGTCATGATTTTCTCCATTGTCTAGTAGCAACTATGCTGCGCTCATCGCCGTTATCGGTCAGGTCCATTGGAGGCGGCGGCGGAATGGTTCCAGTGAAAGAATCCGTATTGAGGTCCACACCAAGCGGCTTATTCGCTCCAATCGCTGACGCAGAGGAGCCGGTCGCAGTGCCGATAAGAGTCGGCTGGAGTTTGCCAAGCTCTGCAGAGTCTTCTAGCCAAGCTTCCTCATATGGAAGAAGCTGGGCGTTGTCCTCGGCCTCGGCTTCTTTAGGGCATGGTGGAGGAGAATCCACCTCGTCGATGATGCTAGGCACCCGTTCCGCCCGCGATCCAGAAAGCTCGTCGCCAGGCGCATGCGTCATATCCGCGCTCACCGCACCAACTCGAGGAGGCAGAGCGGGCGGAACCACGGATTTCGGACCTGGAATATTTGGCTCGGCGTCGCCAAGCCGCTGACCCGCCCCCGACTCCATAAATCCGGCATCCTTCAGATTAACTTCAAAATTATCCCCGAAAAATCCCAGATTCCAGGAAACATTATCGAAGTCAAGATTCAATGTGCTAAACCGATTCCGCTGAAGTTCAGAAGACTCGTCGCCAGAAGCATGCGTCGTATCCACGCCCTTACTTTCGAAGAACGGGTTAACGCCATTGTATGGGAGGCCCTCAATGATTATCTCGTTGAGATATCCGAGCATATCGTCCACGTTATTCGGCGTGAATTGGCCGGCTGGCATCTGCTGATTGACGTCAGCCGTAAAGTTTTGAAAAATCCGGTTGCATGCTTCTTTTGCACCTTCTATGTCGTTGAGTATCAGACAAACCTTGGCCGTGGCGAGTGATGCCTTGTATTCCCAAGCTTTACTCACATTAGCATCAAGGTAAGCCTTCTCTTTAACCAGTCCAGCATACTCGAGCATTTGCTTTGGCAAATCCTTGCGCCGGGTAACAAGCGCATTCACGTAGGTTTTATAACTCGGTGATCGCTTATAGGAATTTATAAGAAAAGCTTGTACTATCTGCGCTTCAAAGTTTTGCGTTTTCTTGAGATTTTTTTGAAGTCTTTACCCACAATTTTCAGAGCGTCCTCAGATCTCATACCGCGAGACACTAAAAAGTTGTATTGTTTTTTTCCGTCGTTTTGGCGAAACGCGTCCAGAGACTTCCTTGAGTGAACTCCTGTGGGTCGATGTTGATCACCTTAACGAGATATTTAAGGACCGGGTTACCAGCCAGAATACGGCCCCCTTCCTTTTCCACAAAGTCTTTAAAAAAGGAGCTGCTCGGATCTACAAAGGCCTTGAATTGGCCTGACAGTAATGTTTCTGGCTTAATCGCAGAGTCGCCCAAGTCTTTCTCTGCTCGCGTAACGCTATCCTTGCCAGGCGAAGTAGCTTTGCTCGACCGGCTGCCACTCCCAAAAAGAGATTTCGAAGCTGAACTCTTCCTCTTTTCAGTCGACTTCCGCGCGTCTGCATTTCTCGAATAATCGGATTGCGGATACGTCACCGTATGCGAATTCCGTGATGTTCTGTGAATAGTGCTCATATCAAATTCCTTCCAACCTCAAGATGCGGTGTGAAGACAGCCTGCGGTGCCGAGATCGGATGCACTGAATGCCTCTATTCTAATATAAGACCAAGTTCCATTGTCGATTGCAGTGCGTGCAAATTATCTGTCAGTCTGTGCAAAA
>NZ_AHZC01000239.1 GCF_000247475.1 Rhizobium sp. PDO1-076
ATCGATAATCACTACTTATCAGCCATCAGTGTTCTCTCTTTGTAGCGGGGGATCTTTCGTTGGTGTTGTTGCCGAAGTCAATATCGGTGGTTTGAAGGGACACGAACCTGCGGAACCTGATTTGGAATTTAATCGCCAAGGGTTGGCTGATGGCTTTCAAGGCGGCGGAACGAACGGCGGGCGTGTAGGGGAGCACCTGCATTTTCCACGCTAAGAAGCGCGCGACGCCGCTGTGCTGCGCGAAACGGTCGGGTTCAATTTTGGGTTCGCTGCGGCGTATCTTCGCCGGATCGGATGTCCATGATGCCCTGGGTGATGAGAAGGCAGGTTGCCGTGGTCTGACAGGTTACCTTCAATCGGAAGAACGGGGGAACCTCGTTGCGCTTTGCCATGACGAGCGCGATGAGGGCGACCGTGCCGATGACGAACAGCAGCGAAGCCCTGGCGAAGCCGAGCGCCGCCGTCCTAAGCAGCTGTCCGATCATGATCCACGAAAAGCCTATCTGTTTCATGGACATGGGCTGCCGGCGTGGACCGAACGCGCGCCGATCTGAAACTGGCGGGCAAAGAGGGTGGTGTTCGGCCGAGCAGGGAACGATCGATGGACAGTCACGTCGCTCTCCACCCGTCCCGTTGCGCTAGGCTGGTACCGAAGACCTTGCGCACGCCATTGTCGCTGCCCCATCCATTTTCTCCACAACCATCTTTATCTGGTCGTTGAGAATGGCTGAGGGTGCGAACTAAATCATCGTCCGCCGGTGCCGTTGTCTTGTGCGATCGTGCCATTCGCTCGCAAAACGATATCGGCGTGCGGCGCGTCTCCTGGTGGCGTTGGCACCCTGAGGTTGGCCGAGCTCGACCGTGGTGCATCGGATCGAGCGACTTCTCCGGCGGAAAGGCTCGTTCTGTTGGCATTGCGCGCTTGCGCGAAACGACATGTCAAGTGCACGCACAGTCATTTACGCCACGCGCGGGCGTCTGCATGGTGGCCTTTGTTTTTGTGCACGCCATCTGGGTTTCGACAACGGTCATGTCGACATTCGATGGTCGTGGCTGACCAGGAGGCGATGGTGTTAAGGCTTACACAAAGAGCAAATTTCGCGATGATGTTGAAGCCCAGTCGCGCGACCATTGTCGTCGAACGCTATCCGGGGACTTCGCGCATTCTCCACTGGATCATTGCGCTGCTCGTGCTTGCGACCTGGCCGCTGGGCTTGGTCATCCAGTTTCTGACGAAGGACGTGTCCTTGACCGTCTATATGCTTCACGAAAGCTTCGGTTTTCTCGTGCTTTGGCTGATGCTGATACGGGTTGGCAACAAACTGATCGCCCGCGCGCCGAAGTCGGACGCCCCGAAGATCGAACGCCTTGCCGCCACGACGGTCCACGGTCTTCTCTATCTGCTTCTGATTGTCATGCCGCTCAGTGGGTTCCTCGCGACCAATGCCCATGGCTTTCCGCTGTTGTGGTTCGGCCTCATTGCGGTCTGGAGCCCTATCGGCACAGCCCCCGCCGTGGCGTCCCTATTCTCGACGGTTCACCTGTGGAGCGCCTGGATTCTGCTGCTGCTCTTTGCCCTGCACGTAGCAGCTGTCCTGCTTCATCACATCGTCAAGAGGGATCTGACCCTCTATCGGATACTCTGAGGTCGGCGATGCACACAATCGAAATCAGCGCGGCGACATGGAAACACCTTCTCGACTTCCGTCAGGGGGTTGTCGACATGGTGCCCTTGTCGGACCCTGCCTTTGCCATTTATGGGCCGATTGCCGGAGCGCGGGCATCGTTCGTTCTCGCCCAGGTCGGCCAATCCCTGGACGGACGCATCACGACGCCCAGTGGCGATGCGCGAGATGTGTCGGGGCCGGACGGCCTGGCCCATCTTCATCGATGCCGCGCGTTAGTCGATGCGGTGATCGTCGGCGCAACGACTAACGCGCGGCATCAATGGTCACGAGCGCACCTTTCAGA
>NZ_AHZC01000238.1 GCF_000247475.1 Rhizobium sp. PDO1-076
AGCCATGTTCAGACTGGGCGCTGATATCAAGGTCTATCTGCATCGCGAACCGATCGACTTTCGCGCCGGCATAAACAGTCTTGCGGTCCTGGTGCAGGAAGTGATGGAGCTTGACCCGTTTGCGCCTGCGGTCTTTGCGTTTTGCAATCGCCGCCGCGACCGGATGAAGTTGTTGTTCTTCGATCGGTCCGGTTTTGTGATGGTCCTGAAGCGATTGACGGAAGACAGGTTCAGATGGCCACGCCGGGAGACTGCGGTGGTGACGCTTTCGACCGAGCAGCTCCATTGGATACTTGACGGCATCGATATCGACGCGATGGTCCGCCATCCGGTGCGGCAATACCAGATCGCCGGCTGACGGCTCTCGACTTCTGCGGTTGACGCAGCGGTACGGTTCAGATTCAAAACTACGATGATTCGAACCGGCGAACCAGGCATTGCAGAACTGATGGCGCAGTTGGCGGCCAATGCTGCCGAAATCGCCGCGCTGAAAGCCGAGAAAGAAGCGCTCACGGAACGCGTGGTCAAGCTGGAGGAAGAGCTGGCACTGGCGCGGCTCCATCGTTTTGCGCCGAAAAGCGAAAAGCACATCGATCGCCTCTTCAATGAAGCCGAGCAGGTTGCCGATGAAGACGACGCCGGCGGTGAAGATGGCGAGGTCGTCGACCTGCCGGACACCGGCTTTCCGTCTACCGAAAAGCCGGAGGGAAAGAAGCGTGGCCGCAAGGCCCTACCGGAACACCTGCCGCGCGAGCGCGTCGAGTATGACCTTCCCGAAGATCAGAAGGCCTGTCCTTGCTGTCGTCACCGGATGCACCACATGGGCGAGGCCATTACCGAGCAGGTTCATATCGAGGTGAAGGCGAAGGTCCTGCAGAATGTGCGCTTCAAGTATGCCTGCCGCCATTGCGACCGCACCGGCATCAATACGCCGGTCGTGATCGCGCCGATGCCCGCGCAGCCCTTGCCAGGCAGCATCGCCACGGCCTCGACACTGGCATTTGCTCTTGTTCACAAGTACGTCGACGGCACGCCGCTCTACCGCTTGAGCCAGGCATTCGAGCGAGCCGGCGTGCCCGTCAGCCGCGGCGCTCTGGGGCATTGGGTGATCGGATCGAGCGAGAAGCATCTCTCCCGCATCTATGACGCACTGAAGCTGCGGCTCAGGTCTCAAGCACTCATCCATGGCGACGAGACCACCGTCCAGGTCCTGAAGGAAAAGGACAGGGAGGCCACCAGCACATCATTTATGTGGGCATACCGGAGCGGCGAAGAGAGTAACGAGCCGATCGTGCTGCTCGATTATCAACCGGGTCGCGGCCAGATTTATCCGCAGGCCTTCCTCGGCGATTACCGCGGCATACTGATGAGCGATGGCTATACCGCATGGCGCACGCTGGCAGGGGCCACCCATGTGGGATGCATGGCTCATTCCAGACGTCGCTTCGTCGATGCCCTCAAGGCAAGAAAGAAGCGGGGCGGTCCGCCGGAGCAGGCGCTCAAGTTCTTCGAGCAGCTCTACCGGGTTGAAGGCCAGGCGCGGAACGAAAAGCCGGACAAGGGCGAAACACAAGCCGATTGCATTCGCCGCTTTCGCCAGCAACACAGCGTTCCCATCCTCAATGCTCTCAAGACATGGCTCGACGACGTCGCGCCGAAGGTCTTGCCCGATAGCAAGATCGGCGACGCCGTGTCCTACACTCTGAACCAGTGGGAGTACCTGACGCGATACACGGAAGACGGCAGGATGCCGATCGACAACAACCTCCTCGAACGCGATATCAGAATCTTTGCCACCGGCAGAAAATCCTGGCTGTTCAGCGATACCGTGGATGGAGCCAGGGCCAGCGCCGTCATATACAGCCTGATGCTGACCTGCCGCGCCTGTGGCGTCGAGCCCTTGGCCTACTTGCGCCACGTCCTCAGCGAATTGCCGCAGCGCGCCACAGACGCCGACATCACCGACCTGCTGCCCTTCAACTTCGCCAAAACCGCCGCTGCATGATCCGATGCAGCCGTCTGACAGCGACCCCGTCAAACGGGCCGCGTCAACGCGCATGGAAATGAGCGCTTAC
>NZ_AHZC01000237.1 GCF_000247475.1 Rhizobium sp. PDO1-076
CAGTCTATATTTCGATCGGGTTGGATTGCCCTTGGCTGGGCTGCTGGTAAAGGTCGAAGCCTTGTGAATTGGGCAAGTCAGCCAGATCAATCTGGCATCAAAGCGGACGATGCACAGGCCGGTCTTTCTAGGTTTACTAACACACAGAGTCTGAAATTCTGGAAGGGAAACCCTTATCTCAAATTGAATGCGATCACCGATGCGGACCAGGGAGAGCCTGATGCCGGCAACGTGGCGGATAACATGTCTGGTTCAGGCAAGGCTATCGTCAATCCGCACGAGGACGATGATTCTGTTTACGAACCCACCCCCGAGGAGGACCAACATGCGGAGAATCTTGCAAACAAACCTAGTACCAGATTTCGAGTTGACCTGAACGTTTCCGCTTGATCAACACGCATTCCCGGCCCTCTCCCTCGCCAAGCGCGTCCAAGGGACGGAAACGCTTCGGCGATGTCTCCTTCTCCCCGCTTGGCGAGGGAGAAGGGGCCCGAAGGGTGGATGAAGGGCTGCCGCCTCAACCGCGCTGAGATTTCGCGGCTCCCCCGCCTGTCGCCCGAAACCGCTGCGGTTTCGGGCGACAGGCATGAAAACAAAGAGCTAAAACCTATCGCGTTGTAGATTCGGCACGGTGATTTTTCGGTTTCCTATTAAAAATTATAGAGTCATTTGAATAGGAATGCTCGTTCGGAAACAAAAATTTAATCGTGCCGGATCTATAATCTGAATTCACCCGATAGGTTTTAGGCAAGAGTGCGTATGCGTTGAAGAAAGAGAGATTTGATGTCCCCAATTCCAGCCCAACGGAGCGGACGAAGCCTAACTTCTGTCACGAAAATGCTGTCAAGTTTCAAGGGAGCGAGTGGAAGATTTTACGGAAAAAGAACTGCAGCGGTGCCTCAAGAGGCAAAGCCAGGCGCAAAACCCTCTTTAATTCAACAGTATACTAACGGTGTGCCGGTTATGCAAAACGTAAAGCGGGGGCAGTTTGGATGGCCTCTATACAATTTACTCGCTGGTGGTAAGGCCAAAGATCCCTCGACTTTAACAAGTCCGGCATTGCAATCTGTTAAGATTACAAAAGTGACGGGCAAGGCGCTTGGTTCAGGCAAGGCTAGCGATCAGGCGTATAATCCATTCGCTGAGGACGCACCGGAGGGGGAGGGGCGCTCATCATTTAGTTCAATTGATGAAGCCGATGAAGGTGTTTCATACAATCCATTCGCTGATCCCGTTTCAGAAGCCAAAGATCCCTCGAGTTTAGCAAGTCCGGTATTGCAACCTGTTAAGATTACAAAAGTGACGGGCAAGGCGCTTGGTTCAGGCAAGGCTAGCGATCAGGCGTATAATCCATTCGCTGAGGGCGCACCGGGGGGGGAGGGGCACTCATCATTTAATTCAATTGATGATGGCGAAGAAGCTGGGTCATTCAATCCAGTCGAGGAACCACACAATCCATTCGCTGATCCCAATGCCACTCCTAATTCTCCCAGCGAGAAAGATTTGTTCACAGCAATTGCCAGGCCCTCGGTTAAGAAACGCGCCTCGCACGCGAACGATTTTTCAGGTGCTGCGCGGCCGCTCCAAGATACAGCACCTCTGTCGGCACCTGGCAGTGCTGAAAAACCTATGCAGCGCGAACCGATTGTGCCGAATGTTAATTCCGGGTCTTTGGCTAAGATCAAAAAAAACTTGAGTTTAGCAATTCAGCCAGTCTCTGATTTTATTCAGTCTCTAAGGCGACAGGGTGGGATTGCCCTTGGCCGGACAGGTGGTTTAGGTGAAAGCTTCTCGAAATGGGTAATTCAGGCTCTAAAGCGATGGGCTCCATTCGCTGATCCCGGAGCCAAGGTGGCGGGTACGGTGGGTACGGTGGGTCATCCCGTCAAGGTTAGCGCCGATGGGGACAGTGTACGGCGTGATCGATATAGTTCAATCCTGACGTACACCCCAGATCTGGAGTATGATGGGAACGTGCGGCTTAAGCGATATAGTGGAATCCAGGAGGGCAACTCGGATTGGGATGTTCTGGAAGCTCTGGACCTTCCGGATTCTGCTATAGAGAGCTGGCTCGGGAAA
>NZ_AHZC01000236.1 GCF_000247475.1 Rhizobium sp. PDO1-076
CCGGGACGTGATGGAACTCGTCCACCAGCTCGTTTTCCGGCAGCGTGAACAGCGCACCCTTCCAGAAGTCGGCATAGTGATGACCGAAGAAATAGCCTTCGAACACGACGCCGGCAAAGATCGCACCAATGGCGAGCAGGACCAGCGGCAGAAGCATTACCGTCGGCGATTCATGCACATGATGCATGACGTCGGCCGATGCGCGCGGCTTGCCGAAGAAGGTCATGAACATCAGGCGCCACGAGTAGAAGCTGGTGAACAGAGCGGCGATGACCAGCATGGCGAAGGCAAAGCCCGCGATCGGCGAATGCGATGCATAGGTCGCCTCGATGATCACGTCCTTGGAGAAGAAGCCGGCAAAACCGATCGGCGTGAAGGGAATGCCGACGCCGGTAATGGCGAGCGTGCCCAGCAGCATCATGGCAAAGGTGACTTTGATATGCGGACGCAGGCCACCCATGTAGCGCATGTCCTGCTCGCCATCGACGGCATGGATGACCGAGCCGGCGCATAGGAACAACAGCGCCTTGAAGAAGGCATGGGTGAAGAGGTGGAAGATGGCGGCGCCATAGGCACCGACGCCGAGCGCGACGAACATGTAGCCGAGCTGCGAGCAGGTCGAATAGGCGATGACGCGCTTGATGTCGTTCTGCACCAGACCGACGGTCGCGGCAAAGAAGGCGGTGATCGCGCCGACCAGCGTGACAACGGTCAGCGCATCCGGCGACAGTTCGAACAGTGGCGACATGCGGGCAACGAGGAAGACGCCGGCGGTGACCATGGTCGCGGCATGGATCAGCGCCGAAACCGGGGTCGGGCCTTCCATCGCGTCCGGCAGCCAGGTGTGCAGCAGGAACTGTGCCGACTTGCCCATCGCGCCCATGAACAGCAGCAGGCAGGCGCCGGTCAGGGCGTGACTGCGGTCGAGCTGCATGCCGAAGAGGTTCATCACCACTTCCGGCGAACCAGCGCCTTCGGCTGGCAGATAGGTCTGGGCTGCGGCAAAGATCGTTTCGAAATTGATCGAGCCGAACATGACGAAGACGCAGCCGATGCCGAGGATGAAGCCGAAGTCGCCGACGCGGTTGACGATGAACGCCTTCATGGCGGCGGCCGAAGCGGATGGTTTCTTGAACCAGAAGCCGATCAGCAGATAGGACGCCAGGCCCACGCCTTCCCAGCCGAAGAACATCTGCAGCAGGTTGTCGGAAGTGACCAGCATCAACATCGCGAAGGTGAACAGCGACAGATAGGCAAAGAAACGCGGGCGATGCGGATCGTGATGCATGTAGCCGATCGAATAGACATGAACCAAGGTCGAGACCGAGTTCACGACGATCAACATGACAGCCGTCAATGTGTCGACGCGCAGCGCCCATTCGACGTCGATGCCGCCGGACTGGATCCAGCGCAGGACCGGAACCTTAATGACTTCGTGGGCTTCGTGGCTCATGGCCACGTTGAAGAACACGATCCAGGACAGGATCGCGACAATGATCATCAATCCGGTGGTGACGTATTCCGAGGCCTTGGCGCCGATCTGGCGACCGAACAGGCCGGCGATAAGCGCGCCGATGAGTGGAAGAAAGACGATAGCCTTGTAGATCAGCATAGCCGTATCAGCCCTTCATCACGTTGACGTCTTCGACGGCGATCGAGCCGCGATTACGATAGAAGACCACCAGGATCGCGAGGCCGATCGCGGCTTCTGCCGCTGCAACCGTCAGGATGAACAGCGCGAAGACCTGGCCGACGATGTCACCGAGGAAGGCGGAGAAGGCCACCATGTTCAGGTTGACAGCCAGAAGGATGAGTTCGACCGACATAAGGATGATGATGACGTTCTTGCGGTTCAGGAAAATGCCGAAGACCCCGAGGGTGAAGAGCATGGCACTGACCGTCAGGTAGTGGGAAAGACCGATTTCCATGATTTACGTTCCTTGACCTCGTGCTCGGCTCAGACGCCCTGGCCCGGCTTGACCTTGACCACCTTGACGGCGGTCTCGGGTGAGCGGGCAACCTGGCGGGAAATATCCTGCCGCTTGATTGTTTTCGCGGTGACGCAGGGTCAGGACGATTCGCCCCG
>NZ_AHZC01000235.1 GCF_000247475.1 Rhizobium sp. PDO1-076
ACGAGAGCGTCAAAGGCCAAAGCCGGTAACGCCGGCGCCGATATCCTTGCGCCCTTTACCGCCACACCCGGACGCTCAAACAAAATCGACGCAAAAGACCTGTCGCGCGCAGGTCTCATCATCCCGCCAGCTCCCGGAACCACCTCATCTTCGAGGCACTCGGATTTGGCATACCTAAAGCCCATCGCGTGAATTCAGAGTCCACGGTACATGATCGTGCGCGGGGTTCCCCCTCCCTCCGCTTTGCGCGGCGGACCTCTCCCCGCTTACGCGAGGAGACCCGAAACGCTGCGGATCTTGCCCTCTTCTCCCCGGCGGAGAGAAGGTGCCCGGCAGGCGGATGCGGGAATACCGCGCACTGTCGTGTACCGTGCTCAGATTAGCGCGACGGGCCTTCGCTGTTTGCTTTTATGCATGTCGCTATCCCGAAACCGCGGCACACTTGCGGGCGACATGCATTCGGGCGGTAACTGTCCCCGTCGTCCGGGCGGGGCTATCGCATATGAGAATTAGCTAAGTCGGATGCATCACTCGATTCTTTCGACTTCGTTCGTAGCACCAGTACTTCGAAGTAATTTTTCCAACTAAAGGCGGTATTTGCTTTCGAAAATGGTTGAAATTTTCGAAGGCAGCCTTCTCCGAGGTAGAATTACATAGAATCACAAATTGTTGTATGGAAACAGATAGTTACAACCAATACGCGATTGCCCTGGTCGTCCGGGTCAGCCACAGGATGCATGGGTACCAACCCCAAGTGCTGCAAACCTCTCAACGTCTGTGCTGTCTGGTACACCGCTTCTGGAAAAATGAAATATCGTTCGAAACCTATCGGGCGGCGGCTTCCAAGCTCACGCTCGATTATTGCCGAATGTTACTGTGCCGGTGTTACTGTGCCGGGCTCGTTATGGAGATCAACCGGCTTTCTCCCGGTTTGACCCAGGTTTTGCAAAGAAAGGATTGTCGTTTTGAACAAGTTATCTGCCACTGCTTCGTGTATGAGCAATTTCTCGCTTCCGTCTCTCGTGCAGGCAAGGGAGGCTATCCTGAGGGGCACGACCCGCTATCTTCCCTTTCATGGGCGGACCGTCAAACTGCGACTCAATGATTTCGTGCGGGGGGACAAACCGGATAGCAATGTTGAAAAGCTGTTAGGAATGCAACATGGGAAACTCGTCTCGCGACGGATCTGGTCTACCGCAAGAGATGTCCGCGACCTCGAATGTGAAATTCTGAATGAGCTTCACCAATCCATGTGGCGGGCGGGCGAAAGTAGTGACAACGTGCGCGAGCAGTATAGTGATTTTCCCCTCGAAGATTTTTCTAAAGCAGAAGGCCCGCTGCTAGCTGCGCTGCTGTGTGTGCTCGAAAAGAAACTTCCCCCACAAACGCAGAAGTTTTTAAAAATGGCGCCAGGACCGTCTTTTTTAAAGTTACACCAGCTCCAAGAACTTGGATCATTTTCAATAAGGCAGATGTGCCAAGACGAGGCTGACAACATCGCCAAGGCGGCGGCGCAGATTCATCACAACTGCCGACTGGTAAAGGAAGCATTAGTTAATAATCCGCGGTTTAAAACGTTATCGCAAGCAGATACTCTGAAAGCGCTTGATGCAGCTTACCTTGCGCTCAGTCAGGGAAAAGAGACGTTTTCGGACGTAATGACGCGAGACCCATGGGGGTTGGATCTATCCCCTGAGAATACGCAAATGCTCATTGAGGACGCCGTGAACTTGCTCAAGACGACTCATTACACTACAGTCACAACCAAGGATATGCTTGGGGCAAAGCTGGCTTGGCTTACCCATGTAGGACCGTCACTTATGGAGGGACTAGCTACGCTGGACGAAACGGCGTTTATAGAAACATCCTTAGGGATACCAGAAGGGGCGAAGTGGTATTCAGTCGCTCGCGACAACAACTTGGTTCAATTGAATCCCTAATGGGATTTGGCCAGAATGGATGCCCAAAAGAAGTAAGTGAACGAACTGGCGGGCATCCACCGTCGAGTAAGCCTCGAAAAAAATCCCGTGGAGCGTAACTAGGCCCACAGAAAATGGGATCAGCATCGTAAACCGCCCCCCCGTTTA
>NZ_AHZC01000234.1 GCF_000247475.1 Rhizobium sp. PDO1-076
CCGCGCTCGTCTTGCCACGCCCGGAGATACGGATACTCGATCACCTGACCGGGCAAGAACTCAAGGCACATCGTCATATCCCTCGCCGCGCGCCAGCCGGTCGATCGCCGCGGCGAAGAGTTCCTTATGTTCCTCGGGCATATCCGAAACGCGATGGGCGGTACGGGGATCGCCGCCGGTCCGCATCCGCTCGTAGTACTCATAGCTCATCAGCACGAAGCGTGGCTTCCTGTGCTTGGTAAGAACAACTGGTTCGCGTGCAGCGGCGTCGGTAACGTCGCCAACCTGCTTGTTGAGATCGCCTGTCGTGAATTGCCGCATGGCCGTACTCCTTTGTTCATCTCCATACTATCCAGATTTTTTGGATTTCAAGAAAACGGCGCTCACGCGCCATCTCCTTTGAGTTCCCAGACATTGATGCCGGACCGACGGGCCTTGTCGCCAAGGTTGTCGGTAATGCTGGAACCGGGGAAGACGATGACGCCTGATGGCATGACCGCCAACTCTTCATTCAAAGCATCGACCGGCATGGGCCAAATGTTCCGGTAATTGCAAAGGCGCTTGACTAACCCGTTCATCACAGAAATCGCCGGTTTCGCCTTAGTGCTTGAAACGATCGGCGACACATGTCATATTGTGAGCGACAAATGACGCAGGAGACAGTGATGGCCGTTGCAGCAAAAGCACCTTCTTCAATGACACGCAGCGGGGAACTGCAAAAGATCGAGGCCCTGCTTGGTGGCGCTCGCGTGCTGTCGCGCCGACTGACAACTGCGCTCGACGCACATGAATTGTTGCTAATCGGATTGCCGGCCTCCGCAGTCGATCACCTCGTCGGAAGCCTCGTCTTTATCGGTAAGACAGAATCCCTCGAAAAGGCCGTCGGTATGAGCCTCAGGACATGGCAACGCCGAAAAGACGCGCCGTCCAAGCCGCTGAGCCAGGAGCAGAGCGGTCGGGCATGGAAGTTCGCCGAAATCCTGTCGAAGGCAACGGATGTGCTGGGAACGCAGGCGGAAGCCGAGCAATGGCTGGAGCGTCCGGCCATCGGGCTCGATCAGCGCCGCCCGATCGACCTGCTTGGGACGCCTGCCGGCGTCGAGCTGGTCGAGGACTATCTGGAACGGCTCGAATACGGCGTCTATGCATGACGCCTCTGCCAATTGCGCTTGGGGGTTCCGAGCTGATTGCATGGCGGCTCGACCAAGCCTCCTATGCCCTGACATGGGATAGCGGTGAAGGCGCTTATCGTGTTGGCGGTCGCTGGAACAGCAAGGGCGTGCGGGCAATCTACTGCTCCATCGACCCGTCAACGGCGATCCTTGAGGTCGCGGTCCACAAGGGTTTTCGCGCGCTCGACACAATCCCACATGTCCTCACGGCTGCTGTCATCGCCGACACCTCCGCGGTGCATGTCGTCGATCCCGTCACCGTTCCCAATCCGAACTGGCTGCGGCCCGGCATCCCGAGCGCCGGTCAGCAGGCGTTTGGCGACGACCTGCTGCGACAGCATCGTTTTGTCGCAATCCCAAGCGCGGTGTCCACCCATAGCTGGAACCTGATCTTTGTCGCTAGCCAAGCGGCTGGCAGCTATTCGCTGAAGTTCCAGGAGACCTTCGCCCTTGATACCCGTCTGCACCCACCGGCGGTCGTCTAATCGCTAGAACTTGTGGAAAGGTGGCTAAGGCAGCTGCGAGTGAGGCATGAACCGCGTGACAGCGGGTTATCCCGGTGGAAAGGCTTTAGTTCCGACAGGAAAGGAACTTCATATGACCACGACCAACGAAATCGCAGACAAGATCGCCGCCGAACACAACCTGACCAAGGTTCAAAGCAAGGCTGTCGTTGAAGCAGTATTCTCCGCCATCACGGCCGCCGCAACGTCCGGCGCGGAAACGTCCATCCCCGGCTTTGGCAAGTTTAAGGTCAAAGACACGCCGGAGCGCGAAGCGCGCAATCCTGCAACCGGGGCGACGATCAAGGTCGCCGCACAGAAAAAGGTTGCCTTCACTCCGGCGAAGGCGCTCAAGGATGCGCTGAACAAGTAGTCTCGGGCAAAAGATAAGCGCGAGATGGCGTCTTGCAACGACGATGGCG
>NZ_AHZC01000233.1 GCF_000247475.1 Rhizobium sp. PDO1-076
GGTTGCCGAGCCCCTCCACGGCATCGCAGGCATTGGAGAGGAGGTTGACCAGCACCTGCTGCAGACGCACCGAGCCCCCATGAACCGGTGGCAGACCAGGGGCGATGTTGATGATGAGCTCGGCATCGGCCGTGGACAGACGTGCGGAGATGATTTCCAGCGTATCATGCACCACGTCCTCAAGCGCCACCGCCGCAAGCTTCTCGTTCGGCTTGCGGGCGAAGTTGCGCAAATGCCGGCTGATCGAGGCCATGCGATCGATCAGGCCGGAAATACGCGTCAGGTTCTCGCGCGCCTCGCCCACGCGCTGGCGATCGATCAGCATGACCGCACTGTCGGCATAGGTCTTGGCGGCGGCAAGCGGCTGGTTGAATTCGTGCGAAAGCGCTGCCGACATCTGGCCAAGGCCCGCCAGCTTGCCGGCCTGGATCAGATCGGCCTGGGTTTGCCGCAGCTGAGAGTTGACCCGCGCCAGATCGGCCGTGCGCTCCTCGACGCGCCGCTCCAGCTCCGCCTGTGCCTCGACTTGCATCAGCATGCGCTCTTCCAGACGGGCGCGACGCTGGATCACCACCGCGAGCAGGAGAAACATCAGGCACAATGACAGAAGAATGGCGATCTGCATGGTGCGCGCCTGTGCACGGATCGAGCCGGTATCCAGCAGAACACTGACAGTCCAGCCGGCATCGATCATGTAGTCCGACTTGACCAGGTATTCGCGGAAAGCGCCATTCGTCGGAACGGTCATCAGTTCATGATTGTCGAACTGGCTGCGCTTGATCGGCAACTCCTTGAGCACGGCATCGGAATAGCGCCGCGATGCAGTCGTGCGCTCCAGTCGCTCGGCCGTCAGCGGCAGCACCGACGAATAAAGCCAGCCCGGACTGCCGGTCATGAAGATGATGCCTTCCGGATCGGAGACGAGGATCTTGTACTCGCCGCCGCGCCAGGATGCCTCGATGCTGTCGATATCGACCTTGAAGACTATGACCCCGCCAACGGCGCCATCGACATGGATCGGAGAGGCGAAATAATAGCCGCGTTTTGCCGATGTCGTGCCAAGCGCATAAAAGCGCGATTGCCGCCCGGCCGCAGCCTCCTGGAAATAGGGACGATAGCTGAAGTTCTCGCCGACAAAGCTCGCCGGGCCATCGTAATTGCTGGCCGCAATGGTTACGCCGTCCATGGTCATGATGTAGATGTCAGAGGACTTGAGCAGCGCGTTGATCGCCTTCAGGTAGACGTTGGCATGCGCGCGCAGGCCGGCATCATCGGGGCGGCGCACCAGTTCCTTCATGTCCGGATCATCGGCAATCAGCGCCGGCAATGGCTCATAACGCTTGAGGTGACCGCTGAGTGCCGCTGCCGCCAGGCGCAACGCACTTTCGGCCTGCAACGAGGCCTCGTCCATCACGCTGCGGGTGAGAAGCCTGTTGCCCGCAGTCATCACACCGATGGCGGCAATCACAAGCAAGACGACCAGAATGCCAATGATGCGCCTTGCCATCACCACGCGCTGCCATGGCCTTGCAACCTTTCCTGCGGCCTTCGATGTCGTCAAACTCGGTCCTCCTCCGGTATCAAGGATATCGAGCCCCGCACAACTTTCCAAGGGCCGACCACGCATCAGCCCGTCGGCGCCGCGTCAGCCGAACGAGAAAAGCCGCCAGCGGTCGCTGGCGGCTTGATCTTAATGCAGGTGGAACGGGTCAGGCTGCCCGGGAATGCGAGCCGGCAGACCGTCGCTGGCTTTCGGGTGCAAGCTTGAACTGATCGACCAGTTGCATCAGCGCATCCGCCTCATCGGCAAGCTGGCGCGTGGCGGCATTGGTTTCTTCCACCATCGCCGCATTGCGCTGCGTCATCTGGTCCATCTCGTTGACCGAGGAATTGACCTCGCCCAGAGCGTTCGACTGGTCGCGGCTCGCCATGGCAATGATCGACACCCGCTCGGAAACCGTGATGATATTGGCGGAGATCTCGGCAAGAACGGCACCGGTCTGCTGGACCAGCTTGGCACCTGAGGAAACTTCGGTGCTCGACTTGTGGATCAGGTCCTTGATCTGCTGGGCGGCTCCGGCCGAACGCTGGGCAAGCTCGCGGACTTCCTGTGCGACGACCGCAAAGCCCTTGCCGGCCTCGCCGGCACGGGCGGCTTCGATCCCGGCATTCAGCGCCAGAAGGTTGGTCTGGAAGGCGATTTCATCGATCACGTCGATGATCTGCACGATCTGGCCGGACGCATCCTCGATACGACCCATGGCGTCGATGGCACTGGCCACGACAACCGACGAGGTATCCGCGCGACCCTTGGTGTCGGCAACGATGCTGTTGGCCTCCTCGGCCTGTTCGGCCGACGATTTGACAGTCACGGTGATCTCATCGACCGCAGCCGCGGTTTCCTCGAGCGAAGCAGCCTGCTGTTCCGTGCGCTTGGCCAGTTGGTCGGCAGCACTGCTCATTTCCGCAGCATTGCGCTGGATCATATAGGTGTTGGACCGGATACGCGTTACCGTGTCCTGAAGACGCTCCAGCGACTGGTTGAAGTCGGTGCGCAACTGTTCGAGACGGCCATGGAACGGCGTATCGATCGTCTTTGAGATATCGCCCTGCGCCATCCGGCCGAGACCGGCGGCGAGCGCGTTGACGGCAAAGTCGATCTGCCGGTCGACATCCTGCTTTTCGCGGTCGTTGCGCCGACGATCTTCCTCGGCTTCCGCCCGCTCCGCCTCGCTGCGGCTTTCGATTTCGATCTTCGAAAGGGCATTCTGCTTGAATACGCCGAGCGCACGGGCCATTTCGCCGATTTCATCGACACGGGCTTCGCCGTTGATCTTGGTATCCAGTACGCCATCGGCGAGGCGCCGCATGGCAGCGGTGATCTGACCGATCGGACCCTTGAAGGTCAGCACCAGGCCGATGCCGGCGAAGATGGAAATCAGGATGCCGAGGCCTGTGGCACCGATCGAGATCGAATTGGCATCGCGGCGCTCTTCACCGGCACTGACCTTCTGCAATTCGGCAAACGATGTCAGCTGCGTCCAGATCGTGTTGAGATCGGCACCGGCCTGGCCATAGCTCGCCTTGCGATCCTGGCTAATCTTGACCAGGTCGACACTGGCGTTCTGCATGACCTCGATGGCCGGAGACAGATCGGTCTTGAGCTGCGCCATGAACGGCAGGTCGGCTGCGGATTTCTCCAGTGTCGCCAGGTCATCGCGCATCGCTGCGACCCGGCTCTCGAGAAGCACGCGGTTTTCCTCGGTCGGCTCCAGAAGGAAGCGCGCCATCATGATCTGCGTCTGATAGCTGGAGCTCACCAGCTTGCGACCATCGTTCAAAACGGCCTGCGCCTTGGCCAGCGGCGCATCCAGTTCGCCGAACTTGATCGTCGCCTCTTTCATCTTCTGCTGCGCGGCAAGGCCGAGATAGGCATTCAGCTGGGTGAAATTGCGCAGCTTGCCGGTAACGTCGGTGATGACGGCTTCGGATTTGTCGTTCGCAGCCAGGATGACCGTCAACTCGCCCATGATCTTGTCGATCGTCTTGGCGGCCGACTTGTTGGCTTCCGGCAGTGCAGTCACAAGCACGCTGTGGCGCTGTTTCATTTCGTCGAGGCGCGACGCGATAACGGCAAACTTCTCGTCCGGCGACTTGGCCTTGGTATAGGCCGAATTCATTTCGGTCAGGAATGTGCCGGTGCTGCGGATCCGGTCCGCATCGCGAAGCATCGACTTCGCAGCGGTATCATCGGCCTGAACGGCACTTTCCACCTTGCCCATGGCATCGGTCGCCAAAGCCTGCGAGGCGACAACCACGCCGACGCCCTGCTGAAGCGACTGGACCAGGCCGGACTCGGTCTCATGCAGACGCCAGAGTTCATCGATATGCTTGACCACCTGATCAACCAGTTGGCCGGCCTGCTCAAGCTCGGCGCGGCCATCGGCATTGGCCGGCAATTGCGCAAGCGTGTCCTGAAGCACCTGCTGCTGCTGCTTCAACCGGCTGGTGACGTCCTCGCGTCCGGCGGCTGTCGTCTCGGCAAGGAAACTGCTCATCGCAGCCGACACATCGCGGAAGCCGCTCAACGACTGCAACACGCTATTGGATATTTCGATGCGTCCCTGGAGAAGTCCGGAGGCATAAAGGCCGGTAAACCCGACGGCTGAAATGCTGATGACAAAGGGAAGAATGAAGATCAACACCTTGGTCTGGATGTTAAACCGCGACAAAATACGATCAATAAACACGGACTACCCTCTCCTCCAAATGTCTCAATCGCGGCACCAAAAGTGGGCCCGAGCGAACTGGAAACATTCACGCCTAATCGGCCGAGAGTAGGTGACGGATAGCTAACACCGCCTTAATGGCCCATAATTAAAGTAGCGGTCGATTGCCCTGATGCCCTTGGCTTCGGCACATTTCAAACCACAATCAATGTCCGCGATCACGTCATGAAATCGCGCCAAAAGCGTGTGCGAGATGGACAATCCCGCACACCACCTCGCACACGACGCAGATCGACTGATCCCCGTGCCGTCATTCGTCAATCAGGACCAGCCTAAGAGCATGAACGAGCCGAGGGAGGGCTCAACGCAAATCTTCGATCGCAACCGGATCGACATCGGTATAATCGACATTGTCGCCGGCCATCGCCCAGATGAAGGAATAGTTCGCCGTGCCGGCGCCGGAATGGATCGACCAACCGGGAGACAGGACCGCCTCCTCGTTCTTCATCACCACATGGCGTGTTTCATCAGGCTCGCCGAGCAGATGGAAGACACGCGCCTTCTCCGTCATGTCGAAATAGAGATAGGCCTCCATGCGTCGATCATGGACATGGCAGGGCATCGTGTTCCACACGGAGCCCTTGGCAAGACTGGTCATGCCGACCACAAGCTGGCAGGTCTTGACGCCTTCCGGATGAACAAACTGGAAGATCGAGCGTTCGTTGCTGGTCTCCTGAGCGCCCAGATCGATCCGCTTGGCGTCTGATATGCCGATATGGCGGGCAGGATAGGAGGCATGCGCCGGCGCGCTGAGCAGATAGAATTTTGCCGGGTTTTCGGCGGAACTGGATGCAAACGTCACCGAAGCTCCCATGCCCGCATAAACCATGTCGCGCGGACCGGTTGCGAACGCCTCGCCGCTCACCGTCACCACACCCGGGCCACCGATGTTGACAGCGATCAGTTCACGCCGTGCCAGAAGCTCCGGCGTGCCAGCCGGCTTGATCGTTTCAAGGGTCAAGGGCTCGGCTTCCGGCATGGCACCGCCGACGATCATCCGGTCATAGTTGGTATAATGCAGTTGAATTCGACCCATCACGAACAGCGGAGGCAGCAGAAAATGCTCGCGCAACTGATCGGTGCCGAAGCTTGCGGCGGTCATAGGATCGATTGCAAAACGGTTGGTGAAATCAGTATGCGTCATAATGCCTCCCGAACATGTATTTAAACTCATCATACAGGTTGAGGGAGCAACCACAAGCTTGAAAGCGGCATATGCGGGGGCATGACTTGAATCTAGCGAAGAGACAGAGGTGAATTTAACCTACAAGGTAAGGACGAAAAAGAGCGTGCAACTGAAAACATATGACAGGTTTTTCAGGACCTCGCGAGAGGATAAACAATCTGGCCATCTTCTTCGCCACGCGGGAAAGCCCCTTCCCGGCTCCTGCGTTCGGCGTCGCGATATCCTTGCGGGCTCACACCGATATAACGCTTGAACATCCGCGAGAAATAATAGGCATCGCCGTAGCCTGAAAGCGCCGCAGCCCGCTTCACGGTGCAGCCGCCGGCGAGAAGGCCCATGGCCCGCTCCATGCGCTTAAACTCTTGAAACTTGTCGGGCGTCCAGCCGACTCGCCTGCGGAACTCGCGCTTGAAATAGTCCAGATTGTACGGCGCGGCGTCCAGCACCTGGCGGACGATATGCTCGCTGAGCGGATCCGCAGCAATCTGGCTTGCCGCAACCATGATCGCCAGAGACAGTTGATCGGGGTTGGCGACATTGCCGACCGACTGCTCGCGCCACCCGCAAATGCCTGCTCGATGAATTCGGTCAGCAGGAACATGAAAACGTGATGTTGCTGGAGCGTCGTTGAATAGGGCGGTGCGGTTTCGCGGTAATGCCGGACCACCTTTTCCAGCATGTCCCAACGCGACAGTGCAACAGCACGCTTCAACTGCATCTGCCCCATCAGATCCAGACGCCCGAACAGATCGAGCGTGAAATGTTGCGCAATGCCCGTGTAAGGCTCGACCGAGGTCGAGTAGCCGACGAACCGGGTTTCGGCGTTCAGCAGCATCGCACAGCCCGGCACCATCGACACCGTCTCGCCCTCGATCTCGTACTGCGCGCTGCCCGTCAGGCAGATGACCAGATCGTGGACCCGGTTGGACTTGTCGATCCGCCATGTCTGGGTGTGCTGCATCCGGATTGTCGAGCGCGTCAGGTTGAGCGCCAGCGCATTCATCGGAATGCCGGCCAGAACCTGACCTTCAGTTTCCTCCATCATTTTCCCCCTATTCGTCAATTTCCGCGCAAAGACTTCCGCCGGATATTAGCCACAGGAGCGGCCAGTTTGAAAAGGCCGGCGAGGAAATCGGGAGGAGACGGGACGCGGTGGCGAGCCCTGCGGAGGAGCAGGAGCAGCAGAAGGCGTGTCCCCGCATATTGCGATGCAGAAAAGAGAACATCTTGTCCGGACCATCCATGCGCCCCGGCACATGGGAAATTGCCGGTGCGATATCGATTGCGCGCCAGCGCGTAGCAACGCAGCGAGGAGCGCACAATGAGCGGAGACAGCCGTTATCTCGGGCTGCTCTATCTGTCGCCCTACATTCTCGGCTTGCTGGTCTTCACCACCGTGCCTTTTGTCATTTCGCTCTATCTGAGCTTTACCGACTACAATCTGATGAGTGCGCCGATCTTCACCGGGCTGGACAATTATATCCGCCTGTTTACTGCCGACCGCACGTTCCGCAAGTCACTCTGGGTGACACTGCTCTATGTCTTCACCACGGTACCGCTGAAGCTTGCCTTCGCGCTCTTCGTCGCCGTGATCCTGAATTCCAAGCTGAAATTCATCAACGTCTTCCGCACCGCCTTCTACGTGCCATCGATCCTCGGCGGCTCGATCGCCATCGCGGTGCTGTGGCGCTACATGTTTGCCGATGTCGGCCTGGTCAACATGGGACTTGGAATGATCGGACTCGAACCGGTCAACTGGTTCGGTGATCCGGTCAACGCGCTGTTCACCATCACATTGCTGCGGCTCTGGCAGTTCGGCTCGGCCATGGTGATCTTCCTGGCCGCGCTGCAGAGCATCGACAAGAGCCTCTACGAAGCTGCTGCCATCGACGGCGCGGGCAAGTGGAAGAGCTTCGTCCACATCACCCTGCCGCTGATCACGCCGGTCATCTTCTTCAACCTCATCATGCAGATGGTCCAGGCATTCCAGGAGTTCAACGGCCCCTACATCATCACCCAGGGCGGGCCGCTGAAAGCCACCTATCTGCTGCCGATCTACATCTACGACGAGGCCTTCAAGCGCTTCGACATGGGATATGCCTCAGCCATCGCCTGGGTGCTCTTCGTCATCATCATGGCGCTGACCCTGATCGCCTTCTGGTCCTCGCGCCATTGGGTCTATTACGCCGGCGACAAGAGGAGCTGACCATGACCGAACACGCGCTCGCCTCCCTGTCTGCAGAACTCGACGATGTCTCGCTCGCCCGCAGCCGCGACCTGCGCCGTCAGAGGATCACCACCGTGATCCGCTACACGGTCCTGACGCTTGTCGGCCTGATCATGATCTATCCGCTGGTCTGGCTGATCGGCGCGTCTTTCAAGACAAATTCAGAGATCTTTGCCAATCCCGGTTTCTGGCCCCAGAACCCGACGATCGATGGTTACATTAAGGGCTGGAAGACATCGACGCCCTACAGCTTCGGCACCTTCTTCCTGAACACGCTGTGGATCGTCCTGCCGAAGATGATCGGCACGGCAATCTCCTGCACGGCGGTCGCTTATGGCTTTGCCCGCTTCGAGTTCCCGTTCAAGAAATTGCTCTTCGCCACCCTGATCGCCACGCTGCTGTTACCGAATGTCGTTACCCGCATTCCGCAATATCTGCTGTTTCGCGATCTCGGCTGGCTCGACACCTTCCTGCCGCTCTGGGTGCCCTCGGCACTCGCCGGCGACGCCTTCTTCGTCTTCATGCTGGTCCAGTTCCTGCGCGCCATCCCGCGCGACATGGAAGAGGCCGCCCGCGTCGATGGCGCCAACACATGGCAGGTGCTCGTCTTCATCATCATTCCGCTGCTGATGCCGGCCCTAATCTCCGTCTGCCTGTTCCAGTTCATGTGGACGATGAACGACTTCCTCGGACCGCTGATCTACATCTCTTCGGTCGAAAAATTCCCGGTATCGCTGGCGCTCAAGCTGTCGATCGACACGACCGAAGCGTTCGAATGGAACCGTGTGCTGGCCATGTCGGTGCTGGCGCTGACGCCGGCACTCGCAGTCTTCTTCCTTGCCCAGAAATACTTCATCGACGGCATCTCCGCCGGCGGCATCAAAGGATAAACCGATGGCCAGGCTGCAACTCAAGAACCTCGAAAAAGACTATGGGTCCTTTCGCGCCGTGCATGGCATCAATCTCGATGTCGAAGACGGGGAGTTCATGGTGCTGGTCGGCCCGTCCGGTTGCGCCAAGTCGACGACGCTGCGCATGATCGCCGGGTTGGAACAGGTGACCGGCGGCGAGATCCGCATCGGTGGCCAGCTGGTCAATGACCGTTCGCCCGGAGACCGCGGCATTTCCATGGTCTTCCAGAACTATGCGCTTTATCCGCATATGAAGGTGAAAAAGAACCTCTCCTTCAGCATGCGCCTGAAGCGCCGACCAACCACCGAGATCGACGCCGAAACAGACAAGGTCGCAGACACGCTGGAAATCGGCGCTCTGCTTGAGCGCCTGCCGAAACAGCTGTCCGGCGGCCAGGCCCAGCGTGTTGCCGTAGGCCGCGCGCTGATCAAGAAGCCGCAGGTCTTCCTCTTCGACGAACCCCTGTCGAACCTCGATGCCAAGCTGCGCGCCTCGATGCGCGTGCGCATCACCGACCTGCACAAGAGATTGAAGGCCGACGGCATGGCGGCTACGGTTATCTATGTCACCCACGATCAGACCGAGGCCATGACCATGGGCGACCGCATCTGCGTGATGAAGGATGGCCACATCATGCAGGTCGCCGACCCGGTCACCCTCTACAACCGTCCCGCCAACGCCTTTGTCGCCGGCTTCATCGGCAGTCCGGAGATGAACCTGATTTCAGCCGATCTCACGGCGCGCGACGAGATCATAACAGCCGGCCAGACGGTGCCGCTCATCGCCGGCCTGAGCAACCGCCTGATCGCCAATGCACCACAACAGGTGACGATGGGCATCCGCCCGCAGCATTTGCGCGTTGCTGCCCCCGAAACTCCCGGCACGCTGAACGGCAGGATCAGCCATGTCGAATTCATGGGACACGAGGTTTACCTCTATGTCGACATCGGCCCGGAGCGCGTCATTGCCGTTGTCCCATCGAGCCAGTTCGACCGCAGCGCCATCCGCGACGATCGTATCTGGCTGACCCCCGATATTGCCCAGATGCATATCTTCGACCGCCAGAGCGGGGACAACATCTCTCTGGCCAACTGACATTTTCATCGTTTCAACTTGGGAGGAGCCAAAATGAGATCCTTGATTGCAACCGCTGCACTGCTCGCAGCCACCAGCCTTAGCACTGCCTATGCCAGCGATCTTCGCATGTCCTGGTGGGGCAGCGACGATCGCCACCTGGCGACGCAGGAAGCCCTGAAACTCTGCGGCGGCAAGTTCGGCCACACCATCGCCCCGGAATTCACCGGCTGGACCGGACACCAGGAAAAGGTCACGACCCAGCTCGCCGGCAGGACCGAGGCCGACATCATGCAGATCAATTGGCCGTGGCTACCGATCTTTTCAAAGAGCGGCGATGGCTTTGCCGATCTCAACCAGTACAAGGACATTATCGATCTCAGCCAGTGGTCGGACAATGACCTGAACAGCGGTTCCGTCGATGGCAAGCTCAACGGCTTGCCGGTCTCGACGACAGGTCGTGTCTTCATGTTCAACAAGACCACCTATGAAAATGCCGGCCTTGCCATCCCGACCACATGGGACGAACTGATCGCCGCTGCCCCGGTGATGAAGGAAAAGCTCGGCCAGGATTATTACCCCTTCGAAGGCGCAGCACTCGACGCCAGGCTCGTCGTCATCCTGCGCACCACGCAAATGACCGGGAAGGACCTGATCGATCCAACGACGCACAAGGTTGCATGGACTCCGGAAGAGCTCGCCGAAGGCCTGGAATTCTACCAGACCATGGTCGACAAGGGCGTTATCGAATCCTGGAAGACAGTTGCGGCCGGCGGCAACGCCCCGCTGCATGAGAACCCGGAATGGGCCAAGGGCAAGATCGCCGGCACCTATCAATGGGACAGCACCTACGGCAAGATTTCCGGCCCCATGGAAGACGGCCAGACCCTCGTTCCAGTCAAGCTGCTGACGGTCGAAGGCGCGACCACCGAAGGCGTCTATCGCAAGCCGTCCATGCTGTTCGCCATCTCGAAGAACAGCAAGGATCCAAAGGCGGCGGCGCAGGTGATCAACTGCATGCTCAACGACCCCGAGGCGATCAAGATCCTCGGCGCCACGCGCGGCATACCATCGAGCAAGATCGCACTTGAAGTGCTGGGCAAGGAAGGCAAGATCAAGCCGGTCCAGATCGAGGCCAACAAGATCGTGCTGGAGGCAAGCGGCGTCGGGGTCTCCCCGCTCAACGAACATCCGCGTGTCACCGACGTTTTCGACAGCACGTTCGAGGCCTTCGCCTATGGCCAGGCATCGGCAGCCGACGCTGCGCAGGAAATCATCGACGGCATCAACGACGCCCTGACCGGTATTTGAGAGGACAATCGTGACCAGCCAGTTCATCACCCTGCTGACTACCGGTGCCCGCACGGCAACGCTGTTGATCGCGCCGGACAGGTTTCTGTTTGCCCGCGACGGCGCGCTCGACTGGCAGCTCAGCGAGGGTGATGACTTGGTTGTCGCGACAGGACAAGTACATTCGGTCGTGCTCAACCTGGGCAATCTCGAACCAGGACGACACTACCGACTGGAAACAGCGGATGGCGGCTTTACCTTCGCCACCGCAAATGAAACAGCCCTGCTCGACATTCGCGACTTCGGCGCATCGACGGAGAGCGCAGACAATGCGCGCGCGATCCAGTCCGCGATCGCGGCGATACCGGCGGGCGGCACACTGCGCCTGCCCGCCGGATCATGGTCGAGCGGCCCCGTCTTCCTCAAAAGCAACATGACACTTCTCATTGAGGAAGGTGCAGTTCTTGCTGATACCGGTTCCCGCCAGGGCCGCAAGGTTCTGCCAGCCCGTCATGCGGATGGCCGTGTGCTTGGAACTTGGGAAGGCGTCGCCGAACCATGTTTCGCAAGCCTGATCAATGCCATAGATTGTCAGAACCTGGCGATCACCGGTCAAGGCACCATCGATGGCGGCGGCGACCGGGGCGACTGGTGGACATGGCCGAAGGAAACCCGCGACGGGGCACGCCGCCCGCGCACGATCTTCCTGTCCGACTGCAGGCACGTCACCTTGTCCGGGATCACAGTGCGGAATTCTCCGTCATGGACGATCCATCCGGTCCTGTGCGAGCATGTACTCGCAGTCGGCCTGACGATCCGCAATGATCCGCTTTCGCCGAACACCGATGGCCTGAACCCCGAAGCCAGCAGCGATATACGGCTGATCGGCCTCGACATCTCCGTGGGCGACGACTGTATCGCGATCAAGGCCGGCAAGCGTGATCCGCGCGGCGGACCGGACCGCCCCACACGGCGCGTCGAAATCCGCAACTGCCTGATGCAACTTGGCCATGGCGCCGTGGTTATGGGCAGCGAGATGAGCCGCGGCATTCACGACGTATCGATCAGCCGTTGCCATTTTGTCGGGACCGACCGCGGCCTACGCATCAAGACAAGGCGCGGGCGCGGCGGCGCGGTCTCGGACATCCATCTCAGCCAGTGCAGGATGGACGGTGTCGCAACCCCGATTGCTGTCAACGCCTTCTATTTCTGCGATGCAGATGGGCGGTCTGAATATGTCCAGTCGCGCAATCCTTTGCCTCTTTCGATCGAGACCCCGCGCATCAGCAACATTACCATCCGGGATGTGGTTGTATCGGGTGCAGAGACTGCGGCCGCCGTCTTCTACGGCTTGCCGGAGTGCGAGATCGACGCGGTGTCAGTCGATGGACTGAGTATTGTCTATGGCGAAGGCGCCAAACCCGGCTTGCCGGAAATGGCGTGCCACCTTCCACAACTGCTCCATGCGGGCATTGTCGCTGAAAACACCCGCTTCAGCCTGCTCACCCGGCTGTCACCACATTCCATTCACCCGAACTTGTGAAAATCCATGCTGACCTCCTATTTCGACAATTACGCCCGCGACTATGATTATTACAAAGGTGGCGCCTGGTGCTACGAGGACGGCTGCCTCTATCGCGGCCTGATCAGCCTGCACGAGGCGACAGGAGAAGCCCGCTGGCTCGAGCATCTGACCCGTCTCGTCAACGGCCAGATCGGACCGGACGGCGCACTTGCCGGATACCGGATTGATGAATTCAACATCGACAATGTGCTGGCCGGACGTGCGCTGATCTACCTCCACAGCTCGACCGGCGAAGCACGCTACCTCGACGCGGCTCGGCCGCTCGGCCTGCAATTGCAGCATCACCCCCGCACCAAGGCGGGACCATACTGGCACAAGCTGCGCTATCCGCATCAGATCTGGCTGGACGGACTCTACATGGCCCTGCCTTTCAAGCTCGAACTCGCCAATGCACTTGCGGCGCCCGATATGGCATCCGACGCGGTCGACCAATTCAGGACAGCGCTTGATCTGACATTCGACAAAACATCCGGCCTCTATCGCCACGGCTATGACGAAGCCCGCCTCCAGGCCTGGGCCGATGACAGGACCGGCCAGTCAGCTGCCCATTGGGCGCGATCGATTGGTTGGCTTGCCATGGCCTTCGTGGATATCATCGACAATCTGCCGAACGGCCCCGATCGAGACGATCTCGCCATCCGCCTCGCCGCATTGAACGCGCAGCTCAGAACATGCGCGACGTCCGACCACCGATGGCTTCAGGTGATCGATCACCCGGAGATCGCGGGCAATTATCCGGAAAGTTCGGCGACGGCGATGTTTGCTTATGCCCTGCAGAAAGCAGAACGGCTGGGGATCGGGATCGGCACCGATGCCGGTCTCGGTCGCAAGGCTTTGCATTCGCTGGTCGAACACGAACTGCACGCCGGCGTCGATGGCCACGTTCACTTGAACGGCATCTGCTGCGTTGCTGGTCTCGGACCGTTTCAGGGCATCTACAGAGACGGCAGCGTCGCCTACTATCTGACTGAGGAACTGCGTGCCGACGATATCAAGGGAGTCGCGCCACTGATGATGGCCTATGCCGAAGAGCGTCGGCATCAGGCTACCGCAAAACCAGCACCTGCCATTGCGCAGGGGATGGAACATATCGGCTCCGACGGATAGCCTTTCGCCAGAATTCCACACCTGCGGTTTGTTGCCGGATGCAGGATCGATCAGCGGCGGCCTTCGACAACCGGCAATCACCCCTTGCTGAAAATATTTCACCCCTTGTGTAAGAACTGAATTCGTCCCACGACAAATGTGGGGAGAGCCGAGTTTGCAAGGCGCCATGCGACGGTTAGTCTGAGCTTTGGCGAGGGATTTGGGATGATGAAGAACAGCGGGCGGGTTGAAGCGCCATCAACGCTTCCGGCAGCCACCTTTCTGGCCGACGGCAACTATCTGGCCGAATTGCGCGAACGCATGCTGAAATTCGCAACGCTTCAGCTCTCCGATGTCTCTCTGGCAGAAGATGCCGTGCAGGAGGCGCTGGCCGGTGCCTTGCGCAATGCCGGCGCGTTTGCCGGGCGTTCGGCTTTCCGCACCTGGGTCTTTGCCATCCTGCGCAACAAGATTGCCGATCAGCTTCGTTTCAAGCGCCGGCAGGCAACGATCGTTCCGTTGCCATCACCCGCCAGCGACGATGTAGCGCCGGCTTTCTTCGACATCCGTCGCCACTGGCTGCCGGAACACGCGCCCAGTGACTGGGGGAACCCGGAAGCGGAACTGCTCGGCAAGGATTTCTGGCGGGTCTTCGAGACCTGCCTCGATCATCTGCCGCCGGACCAGAGTCGCGTGTTCATGATGCGGGAATTTGTCGACATGCAGACGCCTGAAATCTGCGCCGAGGTTGGCATCAGCATCTCCAACCTGCACGTGCTGATGCATCGCGCACGGTTGCGGCTTCGAAATTGCCTCGAAGGCCATTGGTTCGCCCCGAAGGAGACCTGCTGATGCTGAAATGCGAAGACGCGACCAAGTTCGCTTCCGACGGCCTCGAACGTCGGCTGAATACGCGCGAAACGATCGGCTTGCGGCTGCATCTGCTGGCCTGCGACAAGTGTCGCAACTTCAGCCGCCAGATCCGCATGATCAGCCGCATGAGCCGAAGCTTCGCATCCGGCGCGGCCGAAGACGAAGCGGCGCCCGATTGATCAGGCTTCCCCCATTCGCTCGATAGAGCCAAGCACCTCTGCCGCAGTTCGCAGCGCAGAACCCGTTGCAACCGCCATCTGCGGCAGGATCATCCATTCCAGCGTCCAGGCACTGCCGGACCGCTCCTGTTCATGCAGCATCGACTGATGTAGGCCCGATAGCTGAACCGCATTGAAGCGCGCCAGCGTGACAAGCACCTCTGCCTTGACCGGATTGCGCTTGTGCGGCATGGCCGAGGATCCGCCGCCTCCGCCAATCAGCGCCGTCCCCGCACTGGCCATCAGCGACAGATCCTGCCCTATCTTGCCGAGGCTGCCGCTCATCAGCGACAACAGTCCGCCAAACTCGGCAATCACATCTCGCTGGCTGTGCCATTGCGGCCGGTCGGCCAATCCCAGGTCGGCGGCAAGCCGCGCCCGGACCAGCTTCGGCTTTGTCACCCAGCTTTTCCAGTGTGCCCGCGGCACCGCCGAACTGAACGGGGAAGCCTTCTTCAAGCCATGGCTTCAGCATTTGCCGATAACGCACCAGCGGCGCACGCCAGGATGCCAGACGGTCTCCAACCGATATCCCGATTGCCGCCTGCATGCGGGTCTGGCCCATCAAGGGCAACGAGCCGAACCGCGCTTCAAGCGCATCGATCGCACCGACAACGGCCGTAAGCCGCATATCGAGCAAGCGAACCACCTGCGTCAGTCGCAACATCAGGCCGGTATCGATCGCGTCCTGGCTGGTCGCGCCGAAATGAATGTGCTTGCCCTGCTCACCCAAAGCTGCGCGCCACTGCCCCACAAGCTCGGGAATGACGACGCCGTCGCGCGTGGTAGCCTCGCGAATGGCATCGACATCCGGCACGAAACGCTCCGGCAGGGCAATGATCGCATCTGCCGCCGCTTGCGGGATCAGGCCCGCCTCCGCCTCGGCCTTGGCCAAGGAAACCTCGAAAGCCAGAATCGCTGCCAGTTCCGCGGCAGTGGAAAACTGCGCTGCGATCTCCGCGTCACCCAGAAGGCCGGACAGGATCGGATGGTCGAAAACGGAAATGCTCATGGGGGCCTGCTGGATCGAGATCAGATGTCGAAGAACACCGTTTCCCTGTCTCCCTGGAGATGGATGTCGAAGCGATATGTGGAACCATCGCGGATGGCAATCAGGGTGGGCACGCGGACCCGGTGCTCGACACGCGCCAGAACGGGATCCTCGGCATTGGCCGCCGCCTCGTCGCTGAAATACATCCGTGTATTCAGCCCGAGATTGATGCCCCGCGCGACGATCCAGAACGAGATATGCGGCGCCATCAGGCGGCCATCCTTGAACGGAACACGGCCTGGCTTGATCGTCTCAAAGCGGTATTCACCGGTCGCGAGATCGCAGGGGCAGCGCCCCCAGCCGGTAAAATTCGGATCCGCACTGCCGCGCATTTCCGACGGGCTGTTGTAGAGCCCGGCGGCATCGGCCTGCCAGATCTCGATCAGCGCGTCCCTGAGCGGCGTACCCGACCCGTCGATGACCTGGCCGGTGACGGTGATGCGTTCGCCCTGCGTCCTGTCATTGACCATCGCAGTCCCGAGATCGACCGGATAGACGCCGGTGATCTCGGCAAAATTGGGCGTCAGGCCGATATGCACGTAGGGACCGGCGGTCTGCGACGCGCTTTCCTTCAGATAACCCAGGGGCTGAACCATCAATTTCCCTCCAGCCGGTTTTCGAACAATGTCGAACGACGGCCACGCAAGACGATATCAAACTTGTAGGCGCGCGCATCCATCGGAATGGTCGCCGACCAGTCGAGCGCGGCCACCAGTTGCTCGATCGCCGCGCGATCCGGGATGGTCTGAACGATCGGACATTTCCAGATCATCGGATCGCCTTCGAAATACATCTGGGTGATCAGTCGCTGCGCGAACCCATGGCCGAAGATCGAGAAATGGATATGTGCCGGGCGCCAGTCATTGACGCCGTTCGGCCAGGGATAAGCGCCCGGCTTGACCGTCCGGAAGATATAGTAGCCGTTCTCGTCGGTAATCGTACGTCCGCAGCCGCCGAAATTCGGGTCAAGCGCCGCAAGATAGCTTTCCTTCTTGTGCCGGTAACGGCCACCGGCATTGGCCTGCCAGAACTCGATCAATGCACCCGGAACCGGCCGTGCCCGCTCGTCCAGCACTCGGCCATGCACGATGATACGCTCGCCAATGGCACTTTCGCCGGATTTGGCGAAGTTGTGGATCAGGTCATTGTCGAGTTCGCCGAGGATCGAATGGCCGAACACCGGCCCGGTGATTTCCGAAACGGTCCCGTCCAGCGACAGCAGCGCCTTTTGCGGCGAGCGCAGCACGGACGTCTTGTAGCCGGGCGTGTAGGCCGGCGGATGCTGGCTCCGGTCTCGACCGAAGAAGGCCCCCGTTTCCGGCTTCTTGTTCGACAGGTCACTCATGTTTTTCTCCCACCCCCTGCCCGGCGTCCATTTCCTCGAACACCTGCTTGGCGAGCTTGAATGCGCGATTGGCCGCCGGAACCCCGGCATAGACGGCCACGTGCAACAACGCCTCGCAGATGTCGTCGCGACTTGCGCCCGTATTGGCGGTCGCCCGCACATGCATCGCCACTTCCTCATCGTGACCAAGCGCGGCCAGAAGTGCAATCGTTACCATCGAGCGTTCGCGCTTGCTCCAGCCGGGGCGCGACCAGACCGTCCCCCAGGCGCCTTCCGTGATCATCTCCTGGAAGGGCTGGTCGAAACCCGTTGCCAGGCCGGAGGCGCGATCGACATGGGCATCGCCCAGCACGGAACGGCGGGTCGCCATCCCCTGCCGATATCGTTCAGATGAACCAGACACATCAGCCATGCTGTTTTTCTCCTGAAACAAGCGGCGTGAGAAAAGCGGTTATCATTGCGCTCAGCATTTCCGGCTGCTCGACGCAGGGAATATGTCCGGCTCCGGAGATAACCTCGTAACGGGCATCGGGAATGAGCCGAGCCATGGCCAGCACCACATCTGGCGGCGTCGCGCCATCTTGATCGCCAACGACGCAAAGCGTCGGAACCGCGATGCGGGCCGCCTCTTCGGTAAGGTCGGCGTCGCGGATGGCAGCACAAGTTCCGATATAGCCGTCAGCCGGTTGACGGATCATCATGTTGCGATAGCCAGGGTAGTCCAGATTGTCCGAGCGGCGGAAATGCGGGGTGAACCAGCGCTCCATCACCATATCCGCGATATGCTCGATGCCATTCGCCTTCACCGCGGCAATGCGGGCATCCCACATCTCCGGGGAACCGATCTTGGGCGCCGTGTCGCAAAGCACCAAGGCCCGCACGAGATCGGGACGCCGCGCATAAAGCCCTTGCGCAATCAGTCCACCGACAGAAAGACCGCAGAGCACCGCCTGGGTGACGTTCAGGTGCTCCAGAAGCCCGATGAGATCATCGACATGATCGTCGATGCTATAGGGAGCGGCACCGACATCCGACAGGCCATGACCCCGCTTGTCGTAGGCGACCAGTGGATAGTCCCCCGCCAGCCGCACCAGCACATCCCTCCAGATACGGTAGTCTGTGCCGAGCGAATTGATGAACACGATGACGGGGCGGTGCGCCGGACCACCAATGATCTGGTGATGCAGCGTGATGCCGTTAACACGAACAAATTGCACGAATGTCTCCTCCAACGCTGCCATATTGCTTGCAGCGTTTGGTTAGGTAAAATGATGTTTTCCAATCAATCATTAACTCATGAGTTATGAATCTTCATGATCGACAACCGCATCAAGTTTCGCCATCTGCAAACCTTCGTCGAAGTGGCCCGCCAGAAAAGCGTGATGAAGGCGGCTCAATTGTTGAATATCAGCCAACCCGCGGTCACTAAGACGATCCGGGAACTCGAAGAGGTTCTGGGGGTTGCGGTCTTCGAACGCGATGGCCGCGGTATCCGGATCACCCGCTATGGAGAGGCCTTCCTGAAACATGCCGGCGCGGCGCTGACGGCGCTGCGCCAGGGTTTCGATTCCGTCTCCCATGCCGTCCACGCGGATGCCCCGCCGATCCGCGTCGGCGCCCTGCCGACGGTTTCGACCCGCATCATGCCACGCGCCATGACCCTGTTTCTGCAGGAAGACATTCCAGCCCGCATCAAGATCGTCACCGGCGAGAATGCGGTTTTGCTCGAGCAATTGCGCATCGGCGATCTCGATCTCGTGGTCGGCCGCTTGGCGGCACCGGAACAGATGACCGGCTTCTCCTTCGAGCATCTGTATTCCGAGCAGGTGATTTTCTGCGTCCGCGCCGGACATCCGCTGCTGAACGAGGGCTCGGCGGTATTTGCGGCACTCGAGCGTTATCCGGTGCTGATGCCCACCCGCGCCTCGATCATCCGACCCTTTGTCGAGCGCTATCTGATTGCCAACGGCATTTCGGCTCTGCCGACCCAAATCGAAACCGTGTCGGATTCGTTTGGGCGCGCCTTTGTCCGCAACACCGACGCGATCTGGATCATTTCCGCAGGCGTGGTAGCCGCCGACCTCGACGATGGCACCCTGACGAGCCTGCCGATCGACACCAGTGAGACCAAAGGCCCTGTCGGCCTCACCGTCCGAACCGACGCCATTCCAGCCATGCCCCTCACGATTCTGATGGGCACCATCCGCCAGGCCGCCCGCGAGGTGAAGAGCGGCTAACGCGTTGTCTGGCCAAAACTTGGCCAGATCCGCTATGGCAGCAGCGATCTCAGCCGCGCCTGAACCTCGCGCATTGCGTCAAGGCAATGACCGGCCAAGTCGGCGGCAGGCAGGACGGCAGACGGCGCGCCGACATTGATGGCGGCCACGACCCGACCGCGCGCGTCATGCAGGGGAACGCCGATCGAACACAGTCCGATCTCCAGTTCCTGATCGATCACCGCATATCCTTGTACGCGCACTCGGCCGATCTCGGCCAGGAGTTCCGCAGGATCTGTCCGGGTAAATGGCGTATGGGCCTTGAGCCTGGACGTCGCCAGAATGGCTGCCACTTCCGCCTCACCTAGTGCGGCAAGCAGGACCCGCCCCATCGAAGCACTGTAGGCGGGCAGGCGCGAACCCGGCATGAGATTGATCGACATGACGCGCTTTTGTGAGGCGCGAGCAATATAGACGATTTCGTTCCCATCCAGTACCGACGCCGAAGCGCTGTGACCGAGCTTTTCCGACAACTGGTCGAGATAGGGTTGCAGCAGGGCGGGCATCGACGTGCCGGACAGATAGGCATTGCCCAGCCGCAGGATGCGTGGCGTCAGTTCGAAATATTTGCCGTCATAGCGCGCATAGCCAAGCTCTGACAGCGTCAGCAGGCAGCGTCGCGCCGTGGCGCGGTCGAGCCCGGCGATCTCCGCCGCCTCCGAAATGCTCAACCTTTGCCGCTCTGCACTGAACGCCTCGATGACACTCAGGCCCTTGGCGAGCCCACCCATCAGGTCCCGCTCTCTGATCTGCATCTCATCCTCATTTGTGCGATATTCGTACAAATATCGTATATCGCACAAAATTCTTGCTGTCGACCCTGTCCCGATCTATCTCTGAAGACAGAGGCAAGGTCTGCTCGGTGAATGACATGACGCTTGCCCTGCGAGAAACGGGAGACCCCGCATGGACAAGACAATTGCGAGCACGGCAGACGCCATCGCAGACATCGGTGACGGCGCGACCGTCATGATTGGTGGATTTGGTGGCTCCGGCGCGCCGATCGAACTGATCCACGCCCTGATCGACAAGTTTCAGCAGACAGGGGGTCCGAAGAATCTGACGGTCATCAACAACAATGCCGGCAACGGCCGCATCGGCATTGCTGCGATGATCGACGCCGGCATGGTCAGGAAGATGATCTGCTCCTTCCCGCGCTCGTCCGATCCCCGCGCGTTCACTGACCGCTATCTGGCCGGTGAAATCGAGCTTGAACTTGTGCCGCAAGGCACGCTTGCAGAGCGAATTCGCGCCGGCGGCGCCGGCATTCCGGCCTTCTACACGCCGACAGCCTACGGAACCGAACTTGCCAATGGCAAGGTCATCGCCGAATTCGACGGCCGTCCCTACGTGCAGGAACGCTGGTTGAAGGCCGATTTCGCCATCGTCAAGGCGCAGGTCGGCGACACGCACGGCAACCTCACCTACAACAAGGCGGGCCGCAACTTCAATCCGCTGATGTGCATGGCAGCAGCCCGGACCATCGCGCAGGTGTCGCGCATCGTGGCGGCCGGCGAGATCGATCCCGAGCAGGTGATCACACCTGGCATCTTCGTCAACGGTGTTGTCGAGGTCGCCCATCCGCAGCAGGAAGAAGAGCTCATCCGGGCCGGAGTTGTATACGCATGACCCTCGAAATACAGCCGATCGATACCCGCGAAGACATCAAGCTTTCCAACGCCCAGATCGCCTGGCGCGCCGCCCAGGACATCGAAGACGGCGCCTATGTGAACCTCGGCATCGGCTTTCCGGAAATGGTTGCTCGCTACCAGCCGCCCGGCCGCGAAGCGATCTTCCACACCGAAAACGGTATCCTCAACTTTGGTGAACCACCGGCCGAGGGCGAGGAAGACTGGGACCTGATCAATGCCGGCAAAAAGGCCGTCACGCTGAAGCCCGGCGCCGCCTTTTTCCACCATGCCGACAGCTTTGCCATGGTTCGCGGCGGCCATCTGGATGTTGCTATCCTCGGTGCCTATCAGGTCGCCCAGAACGGCGATCTTGCCAATTGGCGTGTCGGATCCAAGGGCGTACCCGCCGTCGGCGGCGCCATGGATCTCGTGCACGGCGCCAAGCAGGTCTTCGTCATCACCGAGCATGTCACCAAGGACGGCAAGCCGAAACTGGTCGCGGCCTGCACTTTCCCGCTGACCGGCGTCGCCTGCATCACCCGCATCTACACCAGCCATGCCGTTATCGACATCAAGGAGGGCCATTTCGTCGTGCGCGAAAAGCTGGCCGCAATGACCCTGGAGGAACTGCAGGCGATGACCGGCGCGCCGTTGCACACCGATGGCCCCGTGGCCGACCTCGTCGTCCCGGCACTCTGAAGGATCTGCGAAATGACCGAAGCCTATATCTGCGACTATATTCGCACCCCCATCGGCAGGTTCGGTGGCGCGCTCTCCTCCGTCCGAGCAGACGATCTCGGCGCCATTCCGCTGAAGGCACTGATAGAGCGCAATGCCAGCATCGACTGGCAAGCCGTCGACGACGTGATCTTCGGCTGCGCCAACCAGGCCGGCGAAGACAACCGCAATGTTGCCCGCATGTCGCTGCTGCTCGCCGGACTTCCGGTCTCCGTGACCGGCACGACGATCAACCGCCTCTGCGGCTCCGGCATGGATGCCGTCATCGCAGCCGCCCGCGCCATCAAGGCTGGCGAGGCAGACCTGATGATTGCCGGCGGGGTCGAAAGCATGAGCCGCGCGCCCTTCGTCATGCCGAAGGCTGAGAGCGCCTTTTCCCGCAATGCCGAGATCTATGACACGACGATCGGCTGGCGCTTCGTCAATCCGCTGATGAAGAAGCAATACGGCGTCGACAGCATGCCCGAGACCGGCGAAAACGTCGCCGAGGACTTTCATATCAGCCGCGAGGACCAGGATGCCTTTGCCGTGCGCAGCCAGAACAAGGCGGCAGCAGCACAGCAGAATGGCCGCCTGGCCAGGGAGATCGTTGCGGTGACGATCCCGCAGCGCAAGGGCGATCCGCTGATCGTCTCGCAAGACGAGCATCCCCGCGCCACCACGATCGAAACGCTGGCCAAGCTCGGCACGCCGTTCAAGAAGGAAGGCGGCACCGTGACCGCCGGCAACGCCTCCGGCGTCAATGATGGCGCAGCCGCCCTGATCATCGCCTCCGAGGCGGCAGTGAAGAAATACGGCCTCACGCCGATCGCCCGCATCGCCGGTGGGGCAACGGCCGGTGTGCCGCCCCGCATCATGGGTTTCGGCCCGGCACCGGCCTCGAAGAAGCTGCTCGCCCGTCTCGATCTGAAGCAGGAGCAGATGGATGTCATCGAACTGAACGAGGCCTTTGCCTCGCAGGGTCTGGCGACGCTGCGCGATCTCGGCATTGCCGATGACGACCCCCGCGTCAATCGCAATGGCGGTGCCATCGCGCTGGGTCATCCGCTCGGCATGTCCGGCGCGCGGATTACCGGCACGGCGGCGCTGGAATTGCACGAGACCGGCGGTCGCTACGCGATGTCGACCATGTGCATCGGCGTCGGCCAGGGCATTTCGATCGTTCTCGAACGGGCCTGATGCCAGAACTCACGTCAGCACATCCGTGTTCACGGCTTGAGGCCCGCGTCTACGGATTGAGGAACGTCAGGATCAACTGGTGGACCGCACCGCCCGGCGACATCTCGACCCGGTCGTAGTCGCCGTGGCGCGCCACATGGGCATCCGAAATCGGCTTCAGTTGCGCCTGCAGTGCCTGGCGGACTTTCTGGCATTGCGGGTCATTTTCGGCGCGTAGCCCGACCGAAATCTGCTCGATCTGCCGCACGAGATCACGAATGAACTCGCCATGCAGCTTTTCATGCGTGACGATACCCTCGTAGAACCGATCCCATTTGGCCTTGGTTTCCGCTGGCAGTTTCTGGCTGGGCTTCGGCAGCGTGTAGGTAATGACCAGCTTTGGCTTGGCCGAAACAAGCACACAGGCCGTGCCCTGCGGCTGGTAGTCGCGCTGCCAGGTCAGCTTGAAATTTGTATGCGCGATCACCCGGCCGCCGCCAAGCTTGGGCCCTCGCTCGCCGATCGAGGTGTAGAGTTCCATCGGCGCGGTGCCGCTGATCTTGTAGCTCTCTATCTTTTCGGTCGCCACCCACTCGGCATGGGCCGCGTTGGTAGAGGTCAATACGGCAAAGGCAAGAACAAGGCTGGCTCTGGAAAGCTGGATCACGCGACATCCGATCGTTGGCAAGGCCCGCATGATTTAGTGCCATTCCTCCTTGAAGGGAAGCCGCTCCACTGGCACAGCACGCAGCCTTACCCCAAGATCGCTTTCATCTGCCGTACCGTATCGGCATCGGTCCGCCGCGCGTTGGCAGGCGAAAAGCCGAAATCGACAAGATCGGCATTCGGCTCCATCGGCTGGCTGCACGAGGCATGCAGCTCAAAAATGCCGGGAATGGCGAGGAAAGCCGCCGCATTGCCGGGGCGCACGCCGCCACCCGGCATGATCGAAATGCGCCCACGTCCCGCCGCAGCGACACGCTGCAAGACCGGCAGGCCGGCCTCGGCATGCCTGGCGCCACCGGAGGTCAGAATCCGCGAAAAACCGAGGTCGATCGCCATTTCCACAGCGGCATCAAAATCCGGGACCAGGTCGAAGGCGCGGTGCAGCGTGACGTCGAGTGTCGCCGCAGCTTTGATCAGCCGTTCCAGCACTGCCCGATCCAGAGTTCCGTCCGAACGCGAAGCGCCAACGACGACACCCGCAAGCCCTGCCTCGCATGCGGCTTCGATATCGGCGATCATGATCGCGGCTTCATCGTCCGAATAGACAAAGCCGCCAATGCGCGGGCGAATGATGGCATTCACGGGGATCGGGCTCCTGGCAGCCAACTGCATGAAGCCACGTGTCGGCGTCAGGCCGCCCACGCCCAGTGCGGAACACAGCTCGATGCGATCCGCGCCGCCGGCAATTGCCGCCGCAAGGCCGTCGGCATCGTCGACGCATACTTCCAGGATCCTCGCCTGCATAAGGCCTCCCTATCTGTCCGTCGCCGTTGCAAATGGTTTGTCGAGCAACCAGAGAAGGACAATCCCTGTCAGGCCCGCGACGGCCCCCAATATCGCCGTTCCCGCATAGTCGCTGACGGCGGTGCCGACGGCAAACAGCAAGGAGCTCAGTCCACCGCTGACAAAGATATTCACCGCGATCAGCGAACTGCCGAGACCGGCCCGGTCGGCAATCAGGTTCTGCAGATAGGTGATCGGAATGGCGATGATCCCGGCAGCCCCGAGGCCGCTCACCAATGTCAGGATATAGACATCGCGCGGCTGGTCGGCGAGGCCGAGGAAGATCAGGTAAGCACAGTAGACCACCGCCCCGGCCGACATGGCAACAACGGTGGACGTGCGCACTTCGACCCAGCCCCAGAACAGGATGAAGATGATCTCGAGAAACGCGACGATGCCGACGATCACGCCGACGTCGGCCGTCGTGCCACCCGCCTTGCCGGTGACGACGAGCGGAAGCACCGCGCCATTGACATGCAGCATGGACGAGATCAACGCGATCGCCAGCAGCCGTGACACGACAGAGCGCGAGCCGATCTGGCGGATTGACGCGAAGAAGGAATAATGCGGCCGGTTCTCCGCAACCGGCGGCGGCTCTTTCGGCATGCCGAAAAAGAACAGCGCCAGACAGATCAGGCAGGCAAGCGCAGCAAGAAGATAGGCCGGCAGCATGCTCGGGCCGCCGGCCAGCATAGCGCCGACAACGCCGGGAACGAGAACCCAGGAGAGCGACAGGACGGCGCGGATCGCCGAATTGACCGCAATCAGCTCCCGCACCGGCATGCCGGCCGAGACTGCCCGCACATTGGCAAAGATCAGCGAATTGACCGAATTGAAGATCGGGATGAACACCAGTGCCGCAATGATGAAGACCAGCTGCGACGGCAGCAGATAAACGATGCCAAAGCCGACAACCCCGAAAGTCCCGGCAAACAGCATCGGCGAACGAAAATGTCCAAGGCGGTCAGCGAGAATGCCGGCAATCACGCTGGCGCTGACATTGACGATGGCGGCAGCGAACATCAACGCCGAATAGACGACGTCCGACAGGCCCAGCTCACGAATGCCGACCAGCGACATATAGGGCGAGGTCGCTGCTCCCGAAAAACCGAAAAAGAAGATCGCAAGCGCACTCACCCGGATGGGTGGATGGCGATAGACAAGCGTCAGGGTCGACAGCATCGGACAATACGTTCACATGGAGGGAGCGTGCCACCTCAGGCAGCACGCAAAAGATGCTTCGCTATGCGCCCGGGAACCGTGCGGACAGGCGAACCAGCGGTGTATACTCGAAATCCTTGACGAAGGGATAGGTCGGTTGCTGGCGACGTTTGCTCGGCAAAGCCTCGATATCCTGGTTGATCACCCCGTCGGTGAGCGCCATCAGATTGGGATTGGCGATCGGACTCAGTTCAGGTGACAGATAGCCTGATTTCACCACCAGAAGCCTGACGGTCTGCGGGTCGAGCCCGTGGCGGGTGAAGTCGGCAATGTTGTGATACGGCCGGCGTTTCGCCGCCAGAATAACTGTAATGCCACCGATCGTCACCACTGCCTGACGCTCGGCCGGAACGCCGGTATCATCGAGCCGCAGCACCTTTGCCGTCGTTTCGACGAACGGACTGGCCGGGTCGAGGGAGCCGCCAATTTTCACGCTGATCTCCGCCCCCTCGCCAGCCGCAAAGCAGGCCTCCACGGCCGGCCTGTCGGTAATACCGCCGACCAGAGCGCCGTCGAAATTGCGGGCAATCAGTGCCTTCAGAACATCGGCCCGATCGCCGACACCGCCACCGGTCGGGTTGTCGCCGGAATCGGCCAGGATGACCGGTCGGGTTTGCGCCTTTTCAGCAATATCCAGCATGTCCTCCAAGGGACCTGTGACGGGTCCGAACTGGAAATCGGAACGTGCGTCCCAATAGGACTGTGCGATCGCGGCCGCCGCTTTTTCCGCGGCGTCCTTGTTGTCGGCCGTCACAACGGCACAGGCGGTACCGCGAGGTTCGTCTGCCCAGACATAACCGACCATCAGATTGGCATCCCAAATGCCGGCAATGTTGTCATGCTCCGGCAGCTTGAGATAAAGGCCCTTGGCCGGCTCGTCTTCCGTCGAAGTCCGCTCTCCGGGCAGAAGCACCGGCACGGGAGCCCAGGCGACCCCCGGCTTCTCGCCGGTCGTCAGCGCACGCGCCAGCATCGACCAGGCGCGCACCATGGTTTCGCGCACGTCGATATGCGGTGCCGTGCGATAACCGGCGAAGATGTCGAGCTGGTCGATGATCTTCTGCGTCACGTTGCCATGCAGATCATAGCTCGCGGCAACCGGCACATCAGGCCCGACCACGGCACGCGCAGCGGAAATCCAGTCGCCTTCCGCATCATCCATGCCTTCGACATTCATCGCGCCATGCATGGCGAGATAGACGCCGTCCACCGGCAGGGCATCCTTCAGAAGTTCGAGGAACTGCGCCTTGAAGCCTTCATATGTGGCGCGTGCGATCGGACCACCCGGAACGGCACGCGCATGCAGCAATGGGTGATGCTCGATATCCTCGGCGTCGAGGAAATTGAAATATTCGGCGCCCAGCAGTTCCTCACCACGCAATACGCGGAAATCTTCCGGCTGCATCAGGACCGGCGAAGATGTGCTGCACTCGGTGTGAATGCCACCAACGGCGATACGCAAAGTCATGTCGGTCTCTCCTCAGTAGCGCGGGCTGAGCGGGACGATGGCGGCAAAACGCAACCAGTCCTTCCGCTCCTTCGGCGTCCAGGCTGCCTCGGCGATGGCCGGCAGGCGCGGGAAGACGAGATGGTTGAAATAGTCGCGATTGAGAAAATGCTCCGACCAGATGCAGGCCTGCACGCCCCGCATGCGCGCCGCCAGTTCCGCCGGAAATTCCGCCACGGCTTCATAAGTATAGGTATGATGCGGCGGCACGGTGCCGGCCCAGCTAGCACCCGGCTCCTGCCACTGCGTCGCCTGCACCATGTCGAGATAATAGGCCTGGCCCGGCGTCATGACGACGTCATAGCCCTGCTTCGCCAGTTCCAGCCCGACTTCCGGCTTCTGCCAGGCCATCAGCAATGTGCCCTCCGGATCGACGCCGCCGCCATGACTGACTTCGTCCCAGCCGGCCAGATTTTTGCCGCGCTCGGCCAGCATCTGCTGGATGCGCTTCATGAAATAGCTCTGCAGGCCGAACGTGCCTTCGATGCCTTCGTCTTCCATCAGCTTTTTCGCCAGCGGCGATGCCATCCAGGTATTGGACGCCACCTCGTCGCCGCCGATATGGATCAGCACCGAGGGAAAGAGGTCGACCATCTCGTCGAACACCTTGCCGAGCACTTCGTAGGTATATTCGATCGCCGGGTTGAGCGCATTGTTGGGATAGCCTTGTACCGAACGATAGCTGTCTGGTGCTTCCTGTCCGTCGATCAGGTCCGGCAAAGCGACAAGCGTTGCCGTGCTGTGACCGGGAATATCGATTTCCGGAATGACTTCGACATGCAGTGCCATCGCATGCGCGACGATATCCTTGACTTCGTCCTGGCTATAGAAGCCGCCGACCGGCTCCGCGCCATTGCCGAGTTGCGGCAGCAGCGGCTCGTCAGGACCGCGCAAAACGCCGAGCGTTGTCAGTTCCGGATAGGCCTTGATCTCAAGCCGCCAGGCTTCGTCGTCGCTCAGGTGCCAGTGGAAGATGTTCATCCGGAACCAGGCGAGAATGTCGATCAGCCGTTTGACGTCATGGGTCGGATAGAACTGGCGCGAGACATCGAGATGGCAACCGCGCCAGCCGTAGCGCGGCGCGTCTGAAATGCTACCTGAAACCGGGAAGCGGAAGAGATCCGGCTTGATGCGTGCGCCATGCAGCATCTGTACGAGAATGGTCAGGCCATATTGCAGCCCGGCGATATCGCCATAGGCAATGCTGATATCATTGGTCGAAAACGTGACCTGATAGGCCGAAGCGCCGAGGCTTGCCTTTTCTTCAAAACGTAGCGCACGTCCCTCATGCACCGTAGCGAGCGCAAGCGGCGCATGTCCGACGGAAAACAGCCGGCAGAACAGCCTGAGCGCATTTTCGACCGTGCGCAATTCGGCAAGCGAAGCACCTTCGGCCGGATAAAGCGCAACAGGAAAACCATCACCGGCGACGAGTATCGCCTCGGCCGGCCAGGGCAGCATGGCGAAGGGCTCGGTGACCCTGCCTTCCGGCAGGAGAGCCGGTGCCGGCTCGCTATGCTGGCCCTCCAGCATTAGGTCGGCCACGGCCACCGCCATGTGGCTTCCGTCTGCCAATGTCAGATAGGCCGATTTCGCCCCGTCCGTGCGATGCACTGCCGGCCGGTGCAGCCCGGCCACGGTAAACTGCCAGGACGCGCCGGGCTCGAGCACGAAACCCTGCGGCGGCGCGAATTGATGGAAGTTGGCATTGCGATTGACGAACACAGCATTGCTGCAGGCCGCCTTGTCGATGACTCGGGTCAGGGACGTATAAGCGACCTTGAAGCCGCTGATGGCAGCGTCGGACAGGTTGACCAGCGTGAAGGTGAAACGACCGTTCTGGCCACCCTCAGTCGGGTGCCAAGCGTTTTCAAGACGGAAAAGGACTGGTGCCATGATGGTTCCCCTGGCTTATCGTTGGATCAGTAGTGTTCGGATTGCGAGAAGGTGCGCGCGAGTTCCGCCTGGCCTGCGGTCAGGCCGCAATCGACCGGAAGGCAGACGCCGGTAATCGCCGCTGCCTGGTCGCCCGCCAGGAAGAACACGGCATTGGCGATGTCCTCAGCGGTTGCGATCCGTCGCAGCGCATACCAGCGCTTGGCCTCCTCGAAGACCTGCGGATTGGCCGCAGCCCGCGCCTCCCAGGCCTGCGTGCGCACCGTGCCGGGTGCCACGGCATTCGCGCGGATGCCGAACTTGCCGTATTCAACGGCAATCAGCTTGGTCAGGTGAATGAGACCAGCCTTGGCCGCGCTATACGCCGGATGGCCGAACACGGCCATGCCATTGACTGAGGAGATGTTGACCACCGATCCCTGCGATTGCTTCAGCGCGTCGGCGAATGCCCTGAAGCACAGGAACGGCGCCTCAAGATTCAGCGCATTGTCCTTGCGCCAGATATCGCCGTCCGTGTCATGCAGGCTGACAGCACGAGCGGCGCCTGCATTGTTGACCAGCGTGTGCACCAGCCCGAACCCGGCGATCTTCGATGCCAGTGCCGCAAGCTCTACCTCGCTGGTCACATCGCAGCCAAGCGCCACGAAGCGCTCTGCAGTTCCAAGATCGCGCGCTGCCTTTTCCGCTGCAGCAACATCGATGTCCACCAAGACCACGATGTCGTGACTGTCTGCAAGTCGAAGTGCAATCGCCCGTCCGATATCGCCGGCGGCTCCGGTTACAACAGCAATGGAGGACATCAGCGGACCGCCTTCGGACAGAGCGGCAGGAACAGGCTGGACAAGGGTCAGTCTCCCAGAAGCTGGCGGTCGTCACCGTCGCGGTGCTCGACCAGTTGTTGCTTGATATGGCGCAGGGTCACCTGCGAAAGCTTGCGATTGCGATAGGCGACCAGGCTCGCGATCACGTCGACCACTGCGAGATAGGCAAACCGCGTGGAGGTCGGCCGGAAGATATTGTCGCCTTCCGGCAGATCGATGCCGATCACCAGTTCGGCCGCCTTGGCCACAGGGCTGTCGCTCTGGGTCAATGCGATCGTGGTGATGCCGTTTTCGCGCGCTAGGTTGAAGCACTTAATCAGTTCGGCGTTGCGGCCGGAAAACGACGAGCCAATGATCACATCATTGGAGCGCGCCGCCGCCGTCAGCATCAGCTGCAGGCCATGGTCGGTACTGACGCTGACGCGCGACCCCAGCCGGAACAGCCGGTTCTGAAACTCTCCGGCGATCAGCGAGGAATTGCCGCCCGACCCGAAAGCATAGACCATTTCGGCCCGCGATACGCGATCGGCCACCTTTTCCAGCACCGCCGCATCGAGAGCCCGATGCACCATGAACAGCGCATTCTGCGCCTTGGTTATCACATCTGTCGCGACATCGGCCGGCTCGGTGCTCTCGGCCTCCGGGTTGAGGTAGCGGACGCCGACATAGGCCGTACGGGCAAGATTGACCTTGAAATCGGCGAAGCTCTGGCATCCGAGGCGCCGGCAGAAACGCGTCACCGTCGGCGGCGAAACTTCGGCCCGCTCGGCAAGCTCGATAATCGAGGCATTCACCGCGAAATCGAACTGGGTCAGCAGGATATCCGCGATGCGTTGCTCGGAGGCCGAAAACTGCGGCCCCTCTTCCTGAATCGTCGCAAAGATATCCAACAGCCTGCCCTCAACCCTATTTCGGAGATTTATAGGCTATGCAGTCAATCTCGACCTTGCAATCGACCATCATCGACGCCTGCACGCAGGCACGCGCCGGCGGATGTTCGCCGAAATATTGCTGGTAGATCTTGTTGAAGGTCCAGAAATCGCGCGGATCGTCGAGCCAGACACCGCAGCGCACGACATGCTCGACGTCATAACCCGCCTCGTGCAGGATCTCGATCACATTGGCGATCGTCTTGTGAGTCTGCTCGACAATGCCACCATTGATGATTTCGCCATTTTCCATGGCGACCTGCCCGGACACGTGCAACCAGCCATCTGCTTCGACAGCACGCGCGAACGGAAGACGCTGCCCACCCGCACCGGCTTTTTCAGCGCCGTAACGTTTGATCGTCATTGGGCTCTCCATGCAAATTATTTTCTTCGATCGTTGACAAACGACCATAAAAAACCGAATTTGACCAGAGAAAAACAGCATTTATGAAAAGATTTTAAAGGCGAGACCCAGAATGCGCGATCCGTTCAAAAATCCCTTTCCTGAAAGCGACACAGCGCGCCACAGCATCTGGGAGATGCTGGTCACACGCGATATCGACGCCTTTCTCGCAGCCGACTGGGACATGGTCGCAGGCGACTTTGTGGAGGAAGGCTTTCTCGGTATCAGCGGCAATCGCGACGCCAATCCCGACAACTGGCGTCTTGCCTTCCCCAATCTCGCAGCCTATCGCCACGAATGGCTGAAACAGGCGAAGGAATTTGCCGGCGAAAGTTATGGCGAAGACACGCGCAACGCGATCTTCACCACCACGACCCTGGAAGTGATTGAAGTCGAAGGCGAAACGGCGCTGGTACGCAAGAAGTTCGACGGCGGCATCAAGAAGGCCGACGGTAGCTTCGACGTGATGAAGTGGCAGACGCTCTATTATTGCCGCCTGCACGAGGGTCGCTGGAAGATCTCCGGCTTCACCGGCTACCTGCCCAACCCGATGGGTTAAGACACCGTCCGCCTCGACAACAGATCAGAAAGCCAGCCCGTGCGCATCTTCACAGCCGCTCTTGCAACGGAAACTAACACCTTCTCTCCGATCTGCATCGACCGGCGCGCCTTCGAAGAGTCGCTCTATGCAGCACCCGGGCAGCATCCGGAAACGCCAACATTGTGCACGGCGCCGATCACTGTCGGTCGCAAGGTCTGCGCACAGAAAGGCTGGACGCTGATCGAAGGCACGGCGACCTGGGCCGATCCGGCAGGCCTCATCAACAGGCAGGCCTATGAAGGCCTGCGCGACGAGATCCTCGAGCAGTTGAAAACCGCCATGCCGGTCAATGCCGTTGTGCTCGGCCTTCATGGCGCCATGGTCGCCGACGGCTACATCGATCCGGAAGGCGATTTGCTCACTCGTATCCGCGAGATTATCGGTCCGGACATTCTTCTCTGCGCCGAACTGGATCCGCACAGCCATCTGACCGCCAAGCGTGTTGCCGCCGCCGATTTCTTCGTCGTCTTCAAGGAATTTCCCCATACCGACTTCGTCGATCGCGCTGAAGATCTGTGGGCCATCGCCGTCGACACGCTGGAGGGCCGCGTGAAACCCGCCATGTCGGTCTTCGACTGCCGGATGATCGACGTCTTCCCGACGTCGCGCGAGCCGATGCGCAGCTTTGTTGACAGGCTTATGGCCATCGAAAACGAAGATGACGATGTGCTCTCGCTATCAGTCATCCATGGTTTCATGGCAGGTGACGTCCCGGAAATGGGCACCAAGACCATCGCAGTGACCAATGCAAGGCCGGACAAGGGGGCAGCGCTTGCCCGCGAACTCGGTCTCGACCTGTTCTCCAAGCGCGGCACCTTTATGATGCCGCAGATCGACGAACGGGAAGCCGTTGCCCGCGCTGCTGCCTATCCCAATGGCCCGGTGGTGCTCGCCGACATGTGGGACAATCCCGGCGGCGGCACGGCAGGCGATGCAACCGTTGTCCTGGCAGAAATACTGGCGCAGGGCATCACCAATGTCGCCGTCGGCATGATCTGGGACCCGGTTGCCGTGCAGATCTGCATGGCGGCCGGAGAAGGCGCAGAAATTCCGCTGCGGTTCGGCGCGAAATCCGCGCCCGGCACCGGCAATCCGATCGACGGCTTGGTGAAAGTGGTCAAGGTGGTGCCGAATGCCGAGATGCATTTCGGCGAAAGCGTCGCGCCATTCGGCGATGCGGCCCATATTCATTTGAACGGGATCGATATCATCCTGAGCAGCGTGCGCGTCCAGAGCTACGATCCGTCGCTGTTCACCGCGCTCGGCATCGATCCGACGCAAAAGCACATCCTGGTGATCAAATCGACCAATCACTTCTACGCGGCCTTTTCAAAGATTGCCTCCGAGATATTGTATTGCTCGGCCGGCACGCCTTATCCAAACAACCCGGCCAAGACCGCCTATCGTCGTGTACGCCATGACATATGGCCGATCATGGCCGATCCGCATGATACACCTGAAGGACATGAGGCCGCCTGATGCTTGATCTTCGCCCAAAAATCGGCGCACCGCTGCATTCTTTGTCGACGCCCCTGCCCCTGATCGATGAAAGCCGCCTGGAGACCAACATCGCCCGCGTCCAGTCCTATATGGACGCCAGCGGCATTGCCTTTCGCCCGCATATCAAGACCCACAAGATCCCCTCGATCGCCAAGGCCCAGGTCGAGGCCGGAGCGAGAGGCGTCAATTGCCAGAAGATCACCGAGGCGGAAGCGTTTGCCGACGCCGGTTTCGAAGACCTGCTGATCACCTTCAACATTCTCGGCAATGAAAAGCTCGAACGCCTTGCCGCGTTGAACGATCGCATTTCGGGTCTCAAGGTCGTCGCCGACAGCGTCATCACGGTGCAGGGACTGGCTGCCTATTTCACCGGCCGCCGACCGCTGACCGTCCTGGTCGAATGCGATACCGGTGGCGGTCGCTGCGGCGTACAGACCCCGGCCGAGGCCGTGGCATTGGCGCAGATGATCGTGGCCACAACATCACTGACCTTCGCCGGCCTGCTGACCTATCCCAAGGCCAACAGCGAGGCAGAGGTCGAAGCCTTTTTTGCCGAAACCATTGCCACGCTCGCAGCATCCGGCATCGCTTGCCCGATCGTTTCGAATGGCGGCTCGCCAAGCCTGTTCTCCGCCCATCTCGTCCCCTCGGCCACGGAGCACCGGGCGGGAACCTATATCTACAACGATCGCTCGATGGTCCGGGCGGGACACTGCACGCTGGAAGATTGCGCCATGCACATTCTGGCGACCGTGGTCTCGCGCCCGACCGCCGACCGCGCCATTCTCGATGCCGGCTCCAAGACGCTGACTTCGGATCTTCTCGGCTTTTCCGATTTCGGCCTGATCGTCGAATATCCGCAGGCGTCGATCACCGGCCTGTCGGAGGAGCATGGCACGGTCGACCTCTCCAAGGTGGAAGGCAAACGCCCCGAGATCGGCGAAAAGGTGCGCATCGTGCCGAACCACACCTGCGTCATCTCCAACCTGTTTGACAGTATGACTTTCCATCGCAATGGTTTGGTCACCAGGGTCGAAAACGTCGCCGCCCGCGGCCTCGTCTGGTAGCAAGGTTTCGGTTGCGGCACAGATCGATCTTCAGTTAGCCTCCGCGGCGGGAGGATCACTCATGTCGGACAAAGATCAGAAACCCCGAGCCAAGCCGCTACGTGGCGGCTGCATGTGCGGTGCCGTGGAATACGAGTCCGAAGATCGTTTCCTCTATGCGCTCAATTGCCATTGCTCGAAATGCCGCCGAACCACAGGCTCGGCGTTCAAGCCCATCGCGGGCCTAAATCCGGATGATTTCAGGATTGTCAACGGCAAGAAGGAACTGTTCACCCACGGCGATCCGGATGGCATCCATGACCTCCACTGTCGAACATGCGGATCACTGGTCTATTCCTGGATCGCCGAAAACGGCGGCGTGAAGATCCATATCCCGATGGGAACGCTGATGGACGCACCCTCGGCCCGTCCCACCATGCATATCTTCGTCGGATCGAAAGCACCGTGGTACGACATCAACGACGATCTGCCACAGTATCAGGGCTTTCCGTGAGGCACTTCTCGGCACAAACAAAAAAATGGCCCGCCCGAAGGCGGACCAGAGTTTAGGTCGGGGGACCTGAAACAAAGTCTTATTCGGCAGCGGTGACCGCCGCCGGAAGTTCCAGTGTGCGCCAATCGACCTGACGCTCCAGCGCCTGACCATTGCCGTCGAACAAATGGCAGTCCGCTGCCATGATGCCGGTGACCAGAGGCTCTTCCGCACGCACGGGTGCCGATCCCGGCAGCAGCGCGCAATAAGGTTCGCCTGATGGCAGGGCGGCATAAGCGATCGTATTGATGCCCAACCGCTCGATGACCGACGGAAGTACGGTGATGTTGACGTCGCCCCGCGCCAGCGTTGTGTGCTCCGGCCGAATGCCGAGTGTCAGTGTCTGGCCAACAAGGTCGGCCCGCGGTTCGACGGGCAGGGTAACGCTCTGGCCTTCATAGGAAACGGTCACGCCGATCGGATCGATGGAGGTGCAGGTCACCGGCACGAAGTTCATCTTCGGATTGCCGATAAAGCCGGCAACGAAAATGTTCTGCGGCTTGTGATAGAGTTCGAGCGGCGCGCCAACCTGGGCGATATCGCCAGCATTCAGCACGACGATGCGATCAGCCATGGTCATGGCCTCGATCTGATCGTGGGTCACGTAGATCATGGTTGCCTTCAGATCGCTGTGCAGCTTAGTCAACTCGATACGCATGTCGGCGCGCAGAGCAGCGTCGAGGTTCGACAACGGTTCGTCGAAGAGGAAGATCTTCGGCTCGCGCACGATCGCACGGCCGATCGCCACGCGCTGGCGCTGGCCGCCGGACAGTTGGCCCGGACGCTGCTCGAGGCGCTGGTCAAGCTTGAGGATTTTCGCCACCGCGCCAACCTTTTCGCGGATCGTCTCTTCGGGCAGTTTCTCGACTCTGAGTGGGAAAGCAATGTTCTCGAAGACGGACATATGTGGATAGAGTGCGTAGGACTGGAAGACCATGGCAATGCCGCGTTCGACCGGCGGCTTGTCGTTGACCCGCTCCCCGGCAATGACAATGTCGCCATCTGACGTGTCATCAAGACCCGCGATCATCCTGAGAAGCGTGGACTTGCCGCAGCCGGACGGGCCGACGAAGACAACGAACTCGCCGTCCTTGACCTCGAGGCTGACACCCTTGATCACGTCGAAATGTCCGAACGACTTTCGCACCTTGTTGAGAAATAGCTGTCCCACGACTTCTGTCCCCGTGCGCCGGCCAAATGACTGGACCGGCCAATTCATCATCAATCGAAAACCGCAGGCCGAAACCGGCCCGCGGAGCCTCGGTTGCCCGAGATTATTTATACTGCTCGAGCTCGCCGGCAGCCTTCTTCAGAGCATCGGCCGGTTCAGCCTTGCCGGTGACGACGGACTGGACCAGTTCGATGATGACGTTCTGGAAGCCCTTGTAGTCGGTGAACAGTGGCTCAGGACCACCGAAAGCGATACCGTCGATGAACGGCTTCCACGACGGGTCGGCCTTGACGAATTCGTCAACCTTAGGCGACGGACGCAACGGCGTGAGGCCAGCGCCGCCCTGCAGTTCGTATTCGCCCTGCGGACCCGGCGAAGTGATGAACTTGGCGAATTCGATCGCCTTTTCTTCAACGCCGGAACCCTTGAACACGGCCAGGCTGTCGGTGATCAGCAGCGTGCCTTCGCCCTTGGCGGCAGGGCCGAGCGGCAGAGCGGCAACGCCCCAGTTGACCTTGGTTTCCTTGAGACGGGCAGCAGCACCCGAGCCGGCCTGGATCATGCCGACCTTGCCGTCGAGGAAGATGGCGCGGATTTCGTTCTGCTCATAGGCGGTCGCGCCTTCGACGGAATAAGGCGTGATGTCCTTGTAGGCCTGGAGGGCTGCGAGAACTTCAGGGCTGTCGATCACGACCTTGTCGCCGTCGATGACCTTGCCGTTGTTGGTGTAAACCCAGTGCATGAACTGGTGCATGGTGTTGTCGAAGGTCTTGGCCGGCAGGCCGTAACCGGCAGTACCGGTCTTTTCCTTGATCTGCTTGGCAAAGGCGATTTCTTCGGCCCAGGTCTTCGGCGGGGTTTCCGGGTCAAGGCCGGCGGCCTTGAACAGGTCCTTGTTCCAGTAGAGTGCCTTGGTCGAGAAGGCGACCGGAACGCCCCACTGCGTGTCCTCGAAGGTCACGGTGTCGACGATGTTCGGATAGTAGGATGCCTTTTCGTCGTCGGTCATCGGAACCGGAACGATCAGGTCGTTCTGGGCGAATTCCTTCAGCGTGCGCGAGCCGACATAGGCCATGCCGACCGGCGTGCCGGCGACGGCGAGCGTCGTTGCCTTGTCCTGGCACTGTTCCCAGCCAACAACTTCCGGCGTGACCTTCCAGCCTTCGTTCTTGCCTTCCCATTCCTTGATATACTTCTCATGGATCGGGTCGATCTTGTCGCCGCAATAGATCCAGGAGATTTCCTGGTCGGCAGCCAGCGTGGTCAGTGCCGAGCTGGCCAGCAGGGCAAAAGAGCCTGCAAGCATGGTCAGTTTTCTTGTCATCGATAGTTCCCCTTTGTTGACAGGTTGAAGCGTCCGGTTGGCCCGAATTTTATTGGCAGCCTTACTTGATCGCCCCGGCGGTCAGACCGCTGACGAGATAGCGCTGCAGGAAGAAGATGACGATCATCGCGGGTGCGATGCCGACGAAGCTTGCGGCCATCAATTCGTTCCACACCACTTCCTGGCGGCCGAAATAGGCGAACAGCCCGATCGGCAGCGGCATGTATTCCGTCTTGGAGTTGAAGGTGAGCGCGAAGATGAACTGCTGTGCATAGGCGCCAATGAAGGTCGTGATCGCGACCACGGCGATGCCCGGCGTGGCGAGCGGCAGGACGACGCGCCGGAAGGTGTAGAAATAGCCAGCACCGTCGACATAGGCCGCCTCCTCCAACTCGCGCGGAATGCGCAGCATATAGGTGCGCAACAGCCAGATGGCAGTCGGGATGAGGAAGGCGACACCCGGCACGATCATGGCGAAATAGGTGTTGAGCACACCCATCGATCGCATCAGGCGGAAGAGCGGAATGAGCAATACGGCACCTGAGAACATGTTGACGGCGAGGAATGCCCCGAGCAGCTGGCCGCTGCCTTTGAACTCGAATCGCGCAAAAGCGTAGGACGCCGGCACCACCAGAATGAGCACGATGACGGTGGCGACTGTGGAGATGAAGAACGAATTGAAGATGTAGCGGGCAAAGCCAGGAACGCTCACCCACATAGTACGATAGGCCTCGAAAGAGCCGTTTTCCGGAAAGAACCGATAAGGCGAGGAAAACAGCTGGCTGAGCGGCTTCAGCGAAACCAGGAAACCTTCAACGAAGGGTGCGAGCACAAAGGTCAGGAAGACGGCGATGCCTGCATAGATACCGACGAGTTCATACCACTTGTAGCGATTGATGAGGGCTGTCTTGTCGTAGCTCATCGTGCGTGCTCCTGGGAAAGCCGGCTCGTGACGCGGAAATAGGCAAAGCAGAAGATCGACAGGAAGATGCAGATCAGCACGGCGCGTGCCGCACCCTCGCCGTATTTCTTCGACCCGATCGCCGTGTGATAGGTGTCGATGATCATCGTCGTCGTCTCACCGCTCGGGCCGCCGCGGGTCAGGATCCAGATGATGTCGAACGAGTTGAAGGTCGAAATAAGGGAAATCATCGACATGGTGATCATGGCGGGCAGGATCATCGGCAGGGTGATGCGACGGAATCGATAGGAACGACCGGCACCATCTGTCCACGCCGCTTCGTAAAGATCCTGGGGGATCGCCTGCATCGCCGCCATCATGTAGAGCGTCACCATCGGCACGCCGATCCACACGTCGGTAAACACCGTTGCCCAGAAGGCGGTCGATCCATAGGCAAGGAAGGCGACGGGGCCATCAACCACGTCCATGCGCTGGAGTACGCCGGAAATCATGCCGAACTGGCCGTTATACATCCAGCCCCACATGAAGATACCGATGGCCATCGGCACGATCCATGGCGGCATCGTCAAGATCCGAAACAGCGTCCGGCCGGGTACCGCAGAATTCAACATCGCGGCCCCGAAGGTACCGATGATCATTTTGATCGACACCGAAAAGAAGGTCCAGATGAAGGTCCGGACGATAACCGTGCCGAAGGTGTCATTGAAGATCTTCTCGTAATTGACCCATCCGACCCAATTGCTTGTCTTCTTCAACGAGGCATCGGTGAAGGACAGGATGAAGGTGTCGACCAGCGGATAGGCGACGATGACGGTGATATAGAGAAGAGCCGGCGCAATCAGCAGCCAGGCAAAGATGACAGCGCTTCGTCTGGCTTGCATCACATCGCCCCTTAAGCTGACTTAGCCTGGGCAATGCCCTGGCTCGTGCCGTGAAGGCAGGCATCGAAATGCTCGAATACCGGTTTCATGTCGATAACCTTGCGGCCGAGGCGAGCTTCGTCCATCGCCAGAGCCAGCATGCCAGCTTCGAGCGCGTCGATTGCCGAAACCGGCTGCTTGGCCCCCGTGCGAACGAAAGCGAGAACATCTTCCGCCATCTGCTCGTCTGCACCGTAGTGATGCGACGTTGCCGAAGGCGCGGAATAGGTGTTGGCAATCAGCTTCTCATTGGTGCGCGCATCATGCACATCCATGAAGCCACGGACGAAATCGCCTTCCGCCATGCCCTTCGAGCCCATGACGCAGAAGCGACGGAACTCGTCCGGAACATTGAGATTGGTATGGAAGGTCATCGACGCGCCGTTCTCGTATTCGACGATCGCGGTCTGGAAATCGATGATGTCGCCATCGCTGTCAAACACCTTGTCGGAACCCATCCAGCCGCTCGGCTTGCGATGATAGACTTCCATATCGTTGACGCCGTGATTTTCCGGCGCGTTCGACGGCACAAAACTCTTGCGGCCACCAAAGCTGGCGACGAAACGCGGGCGTGCGCCGACCACGCCGTTATAAAGGTCGAGGTCGTGGCAGCACTTTTCCAGCATGAAACCGCCGGCATACTGGCCGTAACGGCGCCAGTCGCGCATGAAGAATGCGCCATGATAGGGCTGGATATGCTCGGATGCCTCGATCGACACGACGTCGCCAAGCTTGCCTTCCGCCTGCGCCTTGCGCAGATCGCGATATAGAGGCGAATAGCGCAGTACCAGACCGACCAGCAGGCGGTCATGGCCATGGGTGTGCAGCAATGAGGCCAGCGCGTAGCTCTCCTCGATGGTCGTAACAATCGGCTTTTCGGTAAACACCGTCAGCCCGGCCTCGAGACCAAGACGGATATGGTCCAAATGAAGATGGTTGGGCGAACCGATCATCAGAAGGTCGAAAACCTCACCGGCGATCAGCGCTTCGGGCGTGTCATAGGCCTTGCCCGGCGAGATGCCGTTCTCAGCCAAGGTCGACATCCCAGCCGGAGCCGGATCGACATATCCGACGATCTGGAAATCTGGATCGAGCTCCTTGAACATCCGGCCCAGGTAGCCGAGGCGGAATCCGAGCCCGATAACGGCAACCTTCATGTGCTATTCCCCTGCTTTCGCAATTATTTTTCTTAGACTGCGTCAGAAACCGGCGATCGTCAACATCTAGTGGAAATTTTCATCAACTTATGAAAATCCTTTTCATGCACTCGATATCGCGATAACCTCCCGGCCTCACCCCGATCGATCAAGGATACATCGTCGCCGACGCACAACAACCTGATCAGGCACACACACCCTCGAACGACGGACAGACATGCCTCGGCAGTTCAAAAGTTAACAAACGATACCAAATAAATGCCAATCGTCCAGCGAGATTCGCCCGAAACGCCTGAATTATTGATAAATAGATGATTTTACGGCGATATTTCTGGCAGCAACAGGTTTTTGGCATTCAAGTGATGAAACCATTTGCGAAATAGGTGCTTGGTTGGTATCTTTTTAAGCAACTTACATTGGGAGGCTCGAGAAATGCGGATAGCGAAAAGCGTGGATTGCGCTTCCGGTGGCTGTTGGCCCGCTTGCCATCGTTTCGGTAAGGATCACCCATGAGCGCGACCCTTCCGCTGGATCAGCTGCAGGCCGTTCGTGGCGGTCCGCTTTATGTCAAGCTTCGCAAGATGATTGAGGACGCCGTGTCCTCCGGTCGCCTGAAGCACGGCGATGCGCTGCCTGCCGAACGCGACATTGCCGACGCGGCCGCGATCAGTCGCGTCACCGTGCGCAAAGCCATTGACGACCTGGTCAACGACGGACTGCTCGTTCGGCGGCGCGGCTCCGGCACGTTCGTCGTCAAGCCTGTGCCGCGCATGCAACAACCTCTGAGCCAGCTCACCTCGTTCACCGAGGACATGCGCCGGCGCGGCATGACGGCGGGATCGCACTGGATCGACCGTGGGCTATATTTTCCGACCGCAGAGGAAACCATGATGCTGGGTCTGGTCGGCGGCGCGAGGGTCGCCCGCATCGAGCGCATTCGCACCGCCAATGACATGCCCATCGCGCTGGAACGCACCAGCCTTCCCGACGATATCCTGCCAGATCCGGATGCCATGGACGATTCCCTCTATCTCCATCTGCGTCAGAGCGGCATCACCCCGGTACGTGCCAACCAGCGCATCTCTGCCGTCATCCTGAGGGATGACGAGACCAAGCTGCTTGGCGTGCCCCAGGGCTCCGCCGCGCTGTCCGTCCAACGTATCGCCTATCTTGAAACCGGCCGCGTGATGGAAATGTCGCGCGCGCTCTACCGCAGCGACGCCTATGACCTGGTCGCGGAACTGAGCATCGGATCTCCGTGACGCCGAACCTTGAAAGACCTGCAATGCTGACGAAAATGCGAGAAGAAATCGACGAGATCCCGGCAGCCGCAGCGCGCCTTCTGAAGGAATCGTCTGAAGCCATCGGCGCATGCGCGGATGCGCTGCGCCAAAAGGATCCCAGCGTCGTCGTGACGATCGCCCGCGGATCGTCCGACCATGCGGCCTATTTCCTCAAATATGCCATCGAACTGCAGCTCGGCCTGCCGGTGGCGTCCCTCGGCCCGTCGCTGGCATCCATCTACGAAGCGCCGATGAAGCTGAAAAACGCTGCGGCCTTTGCCGTGTCGCAATCCGGTGCAAGCCCGGATATCGTTGCCATGATGCGCGGTGCCAGGCTTGGCGGCGCGACAACGATCAGCCTGGTCAACACGCTGCCCTCGCCGCTTGGCGACGCTGCAACCATCGCCGTCGACATCAAGGCCGGCCCGGAAATCGCGGTCGCGGCGACCAAGTCTTTCGTCAATTCGATTGTCGCAGGTCTCGCCATCATCGCCGGCTGGAGCGAAGACAAGGAGCTGGAAAGCGCAGTCTCTCGCCTGCCGGAGCATTTTTCGCAGGCGCTCGAGCTCGACTGGAGCGCGCTGATCGAGCCGCTGACCAATGCAGACTCCCTCTATATGCTCGGCCGTGGCCCAGCGCTGGCGATTGCTGCGGAAGCGGCGCTGAAATGCAAGGAAACCTGTGAACTGCACGCAGAGGCCTATTCCTCTGCCGAAGTCCTGCACGGCCCGGTCTCGATCGTCGGCAAGAATTTCCCGGTCGTCGGATTTGCCGCCCGTGACAAGGCGGAAGCCTCGATTGCCCAGACCATGTCGAACCTGGCCTCCAACAATGCCGCCTGCTTCATCACCTCCGACAAAACCGACTGCGCAAACCGCCTGCCGTTTATCGAGACCGGCCATCCTTTGACCGATGCGCTGATGCTGATCGTTCCCTATTATGGCATGGTCGAATCGCTTTCGCGTGCAAGGGGCTTCAATCCCGATAAACCCGTCGCCCTTAAGAAAGTCACCCAGACCCGATGACTGCCGTTTTCGCCATAACCGCCAGCCGCATCTTCGATGGTCAGAACTTTCACCAGGACGCAGCTCTTGTCGTCGACGGCAGCAAAGTCGGCGCCGTCATGCCACAATCGAAACTGCCGGCCGGCATGAAGACGCTTCCGGTCGGCAACGGCCTGATTGCACCGGGCTTCATCGATCTGCAGGTCAACGGCGGCGGTGGCGTGCTGTTCAACAACCAGCCGGATGTCACTGGTATCGAGACGATCTGTGCAGCCCATGCCCGTTTCGGCACGACGGCCCTGATGGTCACCCTGATCACCGATGTTCCTGCCATCCGCAACACCGCAGTCGAGGCCGGTTGCCAGGCGGCGCAAGATGCTGTGCCGGGTTTCCTCGGCCTGCATCTGGAAGGCCCGCATCTCTCGGTCGCCCGCAAGGGAACCCACGATCCAGCCTTGATCCGACCGATGACCGAAGACGATCTCGTCTATCTGGAGAGCAAGGCCGGCAAATTCGGCCTAGCTATGATGACCGTGGCCCCGGAAAGCGTCACGCCTGATCAGGTCCGCCGCCTCGTCGCGGCCGGCTACCACATCAGTCTCGGCCACACCGATTCCGAATGCGCAGCAATCGCAGCATATGTCGATGCGGGCGCAACGCTGGTAACCCATCTGTTCAACGCCATGAGCCAGCTCGGCAACCGCGAGCCAGGTCTGGTCGGCGCCGGCCTTTCTTCGCCAGCGCTGCATTGTGGCCTGATCGCCGACGGCTTCCATGTCGATCCGGTCACCATGCAGGTGGCGCTCGCCGCCAAACAAGGCCCGGCCCATATCTTCCTCGTCACCGATGCCATGTCGACCATCGGCACCGACAGCACCGGCTTCGACCTCAATGGTCGTGCGGTCTATCGCCGTGACGGCCGGCTCACCCTGGCAGACGGCACGCTCGCCGGCGCCGACATCGACATGC
>NZ_AHZC01000232.1 GCF_000247475.1 Rhizobium sp. PDO1-076
GGCGTCTTTCGCTGGCATTTCCTCCGTTAAGTTTACGATGCCCCTTGAAGACCTGAAAACAATCGCAAAACAATGGCTCACGGATCCAAAGCGTATCGAAAAGGATCTTGCCGCTGGAATCTTAAACGAGGTGCAACATGACAACGAAGGCTAAGACGCCGTCCCGGCTAAGGCTCGAAATCCTTGAGCTCGCCAACGAAATGCGTGCAAACGATACCCTGGATGAGGCCGATTTCCGCAAGATCACGTTGCATGACTTCGCGTCGGCTGCTCCAACGGCCGCCCCGCTTACGGCTGACGACATCAGAGCGCTGCGTGAAGACGCGCACATGAGTCAGGCCGTGTTTGCGAAATACCTAAACTTGACGGCTGGCCACCTCTCCCAGATGGAGCGCGGACTGAAGCGGCCAACCGGCCCAGCGTTGGCGCTGCTGAATGTGATCCGCCGCAAAGGCATAGAAGTGGTTCTATAATGGTATGCAATAAGTGGGTGGTGTGAAATCCTACAGAACCGGCAAAACGGGCATCTCCCCTTCGGCCACGCGCCAGATCCATGGCTCGACATCGGGACGCGCCGCGATCATCTCCGCGAGCGCTACCTCGAAATCCCCGTCTGCATCGGGCGGCACGATATAGAGCGCTGCCGGCGATGCGGGAATGTGGCCGCTGCCATCGGCTGCGCCGATGACAGATTGAAGCGTAAACCCTTGACGCTTTTCAGACTGAGCCGCGCTAAACTTTCGACCAGCCGCTGCTCATACCCGCTGACTATATTTCGACGTGTCCACCTGGTTCAAGCCCAGCGCACGAGGCGTATTATGGTACATGCCGATCGATCGGTCGGGCTTTTTCGGATGGCCTGTATCATCCATCAGCGGAAACACACCGAGAGTGCCGGGACCCGCAGGGCAGTCAGCCCAGGAACCCAGCCCGCCATCGGAGGCGAACAGCCGCCACACGCCCTGCCGCCGATCACCAATTCAACGGTCATTCGACGTTTTTCAATTCAGCGAGCCTAGCTGAAAGTTTGTCACGGTATTCCGTGAATACAGCTCGCTCCTCGCTAATCTTCTTACGAAGATCATCCAAAATAGAACGAGGGTGGTCAAAAGAGTTAATGTCAGAGTCCCTCTGAAGACCATCGCCAACAATATTTTTGGGGACTTCGCGATTGGCACAATACTTTTTGTATAATTCATCCTTCATATTTATCGTTTCAAAAACAGAAATACTAGCATTCATCGAATCTAACTCTTGAATTATTTTAGTGCAACCATCGATAGCTGAAATAAAATGTTTCTTCTGTTTTTTCGAATTCAAAATATTTTCGATAAAAGTAACCGCCACATTAATACGAAGATCGTCCAATATAGTATCAATAAGATACTTGAATTCTCTGGCATCATCCAATAGATCTATAAAATAGTCTTTCGGATTATCCGAGTATGTTTGCGTTCTTTCATTTTTTTCATTGAGCAAATCAGTGAGCAAAGAAAAAACTGCTCGGCGGCTACAATTTTTTCATGAATGTGGCGCAAAAGATTCAGAGCCTCTTTAGCCGGCTGTAATCCCGCTACAATTAGAGGTACTTCACGGCTGAGAATGCCCGAGCGATCAGGAATAATGTCCAAGATATCAGGAATTTTGTACTTTTTCCCGTAGTCTTTAATAAGACTATCAAAATTACTGCAAAGTAAATCCATACTTCTGATAATATCAGAAACCACGACATCCAGAGCCTTTAGCTCCTTGTTATTCTCAGAGAGCTTAGAATGCAAGTCTGAAATAGCCTCACTTTTGCTGATAGCAGCATCAGATTGGAAGCTCTCAACCGCTTCTTTTGGCCAAATTTTGTCAAAACGATCTGTAACGCTCCCTACCCTGTTAAAATCATCAGCCAAGCCGCGAAAAGCCTGAATCAGCCTATGAATGTCTTCATTACGGGCATCTGCCTCAGGATCTGGAGACTTAGTAACCTTAGGATACTCAACCTTGGCACGGTCTACCTCATCTTGGGTAAACTGCTCTTTCTCTTCGTCTGTCCGCCGCCATGCAGGGATGGCAAGAGCGTACTTTTTCATCTCTGCGTGCGCTTCCTGTGTGCTACGGTTT
>NZ_AHZC01000231.1 GCF_000247475.1 Rhizobium sp. PDO1-076
AGAGAGTTCCTCTCCAAGCGCGTAAATATAACGGACCCTTTCTTCGAAAGGAGATGAAATGATTCCACCTTTGGCAAAAATGTTGCCGATAGAATCCTTATTCTCTCTCGGAAAGCCATTTTCGGTGAGAATATCGATCGCCTTGGCGAGGTCGGACTGTTCCACACGAAGCGTAACACCCTTCTCACCGACATATTCCTTTTCTGCGTCTATTCCATTTGTCACCAAGATCGCCAGCATTTCATTGGCATCGCGCTCGGACAATTGCGTATAGACATCGAGCATGCAGCCTGACAGGAATAGGCACATGAGGCCCAATAAAAGACCGGTAAAATAAGTGCGCAGCTTGAGGAGATTGTTCATGGCACCGTTCATTGCTGCCTATTGACCCTTCAAAAGAGTATCAATGGTTTGGGTTGCCTTTCCGGAGAGTTTTGACGCCACATCCATCAACAACGTGAATTTTGCCATCTCAACCTGCACTGAGAAAAACTTCTCAGTTCCGTTAATTGGGCCTGTGGAAGCGCTATGCAATCGGCCGATCTGTTCATCGAAGACACTACGAAGATTGCTCAAACCGTCCAGAACCATATCGCCCTTGTTATTTGCAGCCCCTTTACCCGCAGTGACACCACGAATCTTTTGTCCGAGCTCTATCCCTTGTACTGCACGTTCATTTTCAGCAGCCAAGGCTGCTGCGTCCATTTGGCCGTAGGTCTTTGACGGCGAGATCTGATCGGGCAAGGAATGTGCCGCATTGCTGGCGTCCGAATCTGCCCGCACACGCTGCACAGGTTGGTCTTGGCGCGATACAAGCTGGGCGACCTGCGCATCGTTGAGTGCGGCCTCAAACTGCGCAATTGATGAGGTGGCCGCCGGAGCGTTTACTTGCGGGCCTGGATGGTCAAAGACCCTCATACGCGACGTGGGGTCCGCCGCGCCGGACGCCAATGAAAGTGCAGTTATTGTTGCCATGCTCGCAGCTCCTTTTAGAATTCGACTTAAATAGTGATTGTTTCTGAAGGGGTGACTTACACATCATACAGCGCATTTTGCGCGAGATGAGCATATGGCGTATCAGAGGCCGCCCTGACGACAGCCGTGAGGACGCCATGACCTTTGGCCGTGTCGCCTTCGTGAAGGAGGGCAATTCCCAAAAAGGTACGCGTTGCGAGCGTCGTCGGCGCTTTTTCGAGGGATTTGACGGCAGCGTGGTAATTCCCGACTAATATTTGGTTCACCGCATCGCCGACAAAACCCGCTTCCTGCTGCGGCCGCAGAGCCCGTATAGCCGCAAAAATTACACCTGCATGTTTGTTTAAGCCACGCGAACTCGCAATAAAACCGATATCGGCAAGTACCTGCAGATCGCCGGACGTAAGGATCGTGTCGAGTTCTGCCATTGCATTTTCCTGCCTCAGTTTGCTCTCACGAGAATCCGATTTGATTTCGTGTGCGGATGAACCATTCAGTTAAATGCAATAGTCAAGAATTAATCATTCCGTTGTGTCTTTTAGCACACCCGCGTTTGTCCATTCCGCGTTCCCTACCCTTTGGCTGGTGGTTCTCATTTGATGGCCGTAAGGATAATTTTCAGTGATGACTCGTATTTTGCACATGATGTCGAAACGCAATGACGTGGTCTTCGCGTTTCTGCTGATTTGCATCGTCTTCATGATGATCCTGCCTCTGCCCACACTCATCGTCGACATCTTGATCGGGGTGAACCTGGGCATCTCGGCTATCTTGCTCATGGTCGCGATATATCTGTCGGAAGTCGTTCAGTTTTCGGCATTCCCCGCCATCTTGTTGCTCACAACCTTGTTTCGCCTGGCGCTGTCGATCACTACCACTCGACTAATTCTGCTGCATGCTGACGCCGGTCAGATTATCGAGACCTTTGGCAACTTTGTTGTCGCAGGCAATCTAATCGTGGGCGCAGTAATCTTTCTGATCCTGACCATCGTCAACTTTCTGGTTATCACCAAAGGTTCTGAACGTGTGGCGGAAGTGGCTGCTCGGTTTTCGCTCGATTCGATGCCCGGCAAGCAAATGTCGATCGATTCTGACATGCGCGCGGGAATGATCGAGATGGAGGAAGCCAAACGTCGACGCGCAAAGCTGGAGAAG
>NZ_AHZC01000230.1 GCF_000247475.1 Rhizobium sp. PDO1-076
CCATTCCTGCGATCCCAATAAAGCCCCCTTGTGGGGTTTTTTGCGTTTTTGTCCCTCAGTTGCGCCGGTGCGGCCCATGAGGTCTTCCAGAATTGCTTTCTCGTTTAGAAAACCGGGCTTGTTCTTGCCAGATGCAAAAGTGAGGATCGCGGCAAGGTCGCCGCGCAGCACGATCACCAGTTCTGCACCATCTGGAACAAGATCTATGCGGCTGACCAGCGTGCGGAGCTTGTTGGCTGCCAGTGCCCGCGTTTGCTCGTTGCCAAGCTGGTCGTGGAGTGCCGCGATCTCCTCGTGATAATACTTCGCCAGATTGGGGTGGAGCAGGGGAGGCGGTTCTTCAGCGCCGTCGAGGAAGCCGGCCAGCTCCTTCCGGCGGGCTTCAAGGGCCACCATCTTCGTGTTGATCCTGTCGGCAGCACCACCCTTCAAAATAAGGTCGAGAAGAGTGTCGAGTTCGCGGTCGATCCGCTTGATCTCTGCGGCCGATGAATGGAGCGAAGCGCGAGCCTCCATTCGCGCCTTGTTCACCTCTCGCGTGAACTCCTCGCAAAACTCCTTGTAGAGTTCCGGTTCCATCAGATGCTTGTCGAGCCCGTTCAGAACGGATTGTTCGAGCGTATCGCGCCGGATGTTCAGCCGGTTGGCGCAAGTCCCCTTGGTCCGGGCGTTAGTGCAGCCGAGCATGTCCCTCGAAATCATCGAATAACCGCCACCGCAGCAGCCGCATTTGACGAGCCCGGTGAACAGGTGTTTTGGCCGGCGGCGCTCGTTCAGAACACGGTTGTCGCCCAGCTGGGTTCCGGGCTCCAGCGTCATCTGGTCCTGCCGTATCTTCACTGCATCCCACAGGTTCTGATCGACGATGCGCAGATCCGGCACGTCCTGAATAACCCAATCCGCTTCCGGATTGGGACGGGAAACACGCTTGCCAGTATCCGGGTCCTTCAAGTATCGCAGGCGGTTCCAGACCAGTTTCCCGATATAAAGCTCATTGTTGAGAATGCCTGTCCCGCGCTTGGGATTGCCGTGTATGGTCGACGGCCCCCATTCACTGCCTTGCGGACCTGGCACGCCTTCGCCGTTCAGCCCCATGGCGATCGTGCGCGACGATTTTCCCGCCAGATATTCTGTGAATATGCGCCGGACGATACTGGCTTCCGGCTCGTTGATGGTGCGCTCGCCGCGGTTGGGTTCCCCGGATGCGTCGACGTTCCGCACGACATCGTAGCCGTAGCAGAGGCCACCGCCCGATTTGCCTTCTTCGACCCGGCCGCGCAGGCCGCGTCGCGTCTTGTCGGCAAGGTCTTTGAGATAGAGGGCGCCCATGGTGCCCTTGAGGCCGATATGCAATTCGCTGACTTCACCTTCGGAGAGTGTAACGATGCTGACGCCGGCAAAGCGCATGCGCTTGTAGAGCCCGGCAATATCTTCCTGGTCGCGCGATAGCCGATCGAGTGATTCCGTCAGTATGACGTTGAAGCGTCGCTTCAGTCCGTCGGCGATCAGTTCCTGGATACCGGGCCGGATCAGAGAGGCGCCTGAGATGGCGCGATCCGTATAGCTGTCGACGACTGTCCAGCCTTCACGCTCGGCCCGTGTGCGGCAAATGCGAAGTTGGTCTTCAATGGAGGCATCACGCTGGTTGTCGGAGGAATAGCGGGCGTACAGCGCAACCTTCATGAGATGGCCTCCCTATTTGAGGAGGCGATTGCGGGTGGCGCCCTCCTGTTCGGCTTTGACGAATTTACGGGCAGCCTGTCGCGCCAGCAAGCGGACAAGTTCCCGAAGGCGGTGATCAGGCTTTGACGGGTCGTAGACCGGCATGTCGTCGGCGGGTGCGAGAACGACCCGCACGCTATTTGCCGCTGTTCCTTTCCGCTTTGCCACAACACGATCCTCGCCCTTGAGCGGACCATTCCGCTCGGGGCAAAGACTGCGCCGGCAACCGGCGGATTTGAATGCGAAATCGCGGGCATGTCAGAGACCTCCAGCGTAGTCCATCGTGCCTTGTCGGTTAGGCGCGCATTCGATCGCAGATCGTGCGGCGGAAACAGACGGCACCAGCGCAAGAATACTTGAATTTTGCGGCGAGCGAATCCCCCTGCGCGTGGAAATTTTCGCGTTCTTC
>NZ_AHZC01000229.1 GCF_000247475.1 Rhizobium sp. PDO1-076
TTCCTCGACAATGGCAGCATCGTACATGAACGTCGCGTCGAACTCATCCGAGATCGATTCCTCAAATTTGCGCAATCCCTACGGGGGGACGACGAAGTCGTGATCGAAGCGACTGGCAATGGCACGGCCGTCGAACGGCTTCTGCGCCCCTATGTGAAGCGCGTCGTTGTGGCGAACTCTCGTCTCGTCAAGGCGATCGCCTGGGCCCGGGTCAAATCGGATAAAGTCGACGCAGCCACCTTGGCAAAGCTCCACGCTGGCGGTCTGCTACCGGAGGTATGGGTGGCCGACGATAATACGATCGTGCGGCGGCGGCAAATTGCCGAGCGCATGGGTGTATTGGCGCAACTCGTACGAACGAAGGGGCGGATCCAGGCCATTCTGCATGCCAATCTGATCCCAAAATATGATGGTCATCTGTTCGGCCCCGAAGGCCGGAAATGGTTAGCGCAACTGCCACTGGCCACCGAAGAGCGCGCCATGATCGGCCGATACGTCAATGAACTCGAACGTGTGTCAGCTCAACTTGCCGAACTCGACAAGGAACTTGCGCAGCAATCGCTCGACGACCCCCGGGCTCTCCGATTGATGACGATACCTGGCGTGAGTTCTGTCGTTGCTTCCACGATCTTGGCCTCGATAGGCGACATCAGTCGGTTTCCCACCCCGGAAAAGCTCAGCAGCTACTTTGGTCTCACGCCCCGGATTCGTCAATCAGGCGATCACCCTGCCCGCCACGGCCGCATCACCAAGCAAGGAAATAGCGACGCGCGCCGCATGCTTGTTGAAGCCGCGTGGTGTGCGAAGCTGGCGCCGGGACCATTGCGGGCCTTCTTCACGCGCGTCCAGAATAAGCGCGGCGCGCCGGCTGCCGCCGTGGCGACCGCACGAAAACTGACGGTGATGATCTGGCACATTCTTTCGAGCGAACAAGATTATGCTTATGCGAGACCGTCGTTCACGGCCATGAAGCTGCGAAAGGTGGAATTGAAAGCTGGCGCGCCCAGAGCATATGGAAAAGCAGGCCCTGGCCATGACTATTGGATCAAGGAGATCCGCGATCGCGAAGCGCAATATGTCGAACGCGCTGAAAGAGCCTACGAGCGGATGGTGGCGGCTTGGAAAGAAAAGCCACTGCATGCAGCGAGAGAGTGAAGATTCACTCTTCTCAACACCATCCGTCGTCAGGCAAATCCGGCCATCATCGGCGTATCTTGCGAAGTCCTGCCAGCGCGACAGCATGTAGTTTATCGGTTCAAGCACCGGCGAGGATCGCGACAAGTCTTTTCGCTCCTGCCGCAGCCAGGCCTCCAGCTCGTCGAGCAGCGGTTTGCTCTTTTCCTGACGCACGGCAAGTCGGACTTCAGCGCTTTTACCGCTAATGTTGCGCTCGATGTCAAACAACGCATCAATGCGTTTGACCGCCTCCAACGCTGTCGCCGAGACAGGCCTCAAGCCTTTGCCCCGCCGGGCACTGCGCGAGACATCGGCCAGTTCGAAGAACTTTCGGCGCGCATGGGCAAAGCAGAATGCCGGCGTCACCGGGATTTGTTTCTTGGTCCGATCAAAGAGCGGATCGAAGCCATTGTAGCAATCGGCCTGCAGGATGCCCCTGAACTCGGCCAGGTGTCGTTGCGGATGTTCGCCCCGCCGGTCGCTGGAGGCGTAGAAGACCGCAGCCGGCGGTGAAAGCCCACCAAACGGCCTGTCGTCAAGTACGTAGACCCAGATGCGTCCTGTCGTGCACTGTCCCTTGGCGAGGATCGGGATCGTAGTATCATCGCCGTGAAGCCGTTCGGCTTTGAACACATGGGTCTCAATCAGATCGAAGAGCGGCTTGACGGCGGCGCTGACATGGCCGACCTGGTCGGCGAGCGTCTGGGTGGACAAATCGATCCCCTCGCTGCGAAAGCCCCGGCTCTGACGATTGAGTGGCTGGTGCTCGGAGAACTTGTCGAAGACGATGGTGGCGAGCAGATTAGGGCCGAGGAAGCCGCATGGCGTGGCATGGAAGGGCGCTGGCGACTGGCTGAGCAGCTGCATTCGCGGCAGGTAAACTTCTCCCGCACGGTCTCCACGACCTTGAAGCGGCGCGGGATCTCCTCCAGCGTCTCGGTGGTATCTTCCCCCAGCTTCGACAGCCA
>NZ_AHZC01000228.1 GCF_000247475.1 Rhizobium sp. PDO1-076
CTAAATCCGCAAAATAATGGATGGCAATGCCGTTCATAATGACTGCCACATACAGAATTCAAAACCCGAATCCCTCTATGAACTTGAACCTAGCTCTGGAAATGAGCAGGGCGGAGCCGTCGAGCCAGAAGCAGCACGCACAGCGGTAGCCAAGCCGTTGGCAAAGCCTGAACAGATGAAAGCGTTCCCGCTGTCGATGGTCCTGAAGGCTTGCCCGCAGATCTCGGACTACGGTCCCGCCGGCGCGATTTGCCATTGGCGAGAGCTGATGGGGGCCGCGGTGGTGGTTCGATCAATGCTTGGCGTCAGCCCCTCGGCTTATCAGGAGGCATGCGAGGTGATGGGGCCGGAGAACGCCGCGGTTGCTATGGCCGCAATCCTTGAGAGGGCAGGGCATATCAACTCGGCGGGCGGTTATCTTCGCGATCTCACGCGCAGAGCGAGGGCAGGGGAGTTCGGGCTGGGGCCGATGCTGATGTCACTGATGCGTGCCAATGTGAGCAGCGATCGGCAAACGGCGTGAAGCTTGTGCCGAGGCACTGCGCCCAGGGCTCGATCGAAAAACGTGAGGCACGAGGCCCCAACGATTTCTCAGATCGGCCCCACTTGGCGGCGCCATGTGTCCTTCAATCGTCTGTCGGAGTTTCAACCTTGGCTGATTTACGACCGGGTGGCCGGCCAGGGGGACGGCCTTTCCTGCTGGCTCTCGCCACTTTTCGGGCTAGTCGTTGGCGTTCAGCCTCCGCTTCCGCTTTTTGCCGAGCCTCAAGAACATCCTTAGGCGTCAATTGACCGACTATACCGATCAAACTGCGTATTGTGTCGTGCGGAAGGTCATGAATGAGTCTGAACAGCTCTACCCGATCATCGGCCTCCTCAGGTTTTTCGCCATAGAGATGAGGTGCTGCGGCATGAATCATCTGCATCGGCAGAAACCCAAGCAGCTCTGAAAGGTGGATCATTCGAGAGACGGTCAGGCGCGAGATGTTCAGTTCGTAGCGGCTATAAACCACTCGGGCGAGGCCCGCCAAAGTAGCAAAGTCGCTTTGCGTCAACCCGGTTTTTGCGCGTTGTTCGAGAAGGAAAGCAGAGAGTTTGGCGTCCATATCGCCGAAACTTACAATGCCGTCGAAGCCTTCCTCGCGGTACAATGGTCTCTGGAAATCCGGGTCCGTGGTCTCAACCAGTTCCCTTGATTTTATGTAGTCGGATAGATTCCGCACCGTCGACATTACCTCGGCCCCCAAGCCTGCGGCAGATGTTACGCACTATAACGCGCCGTAAAAGCACTATCATCCCGCGCAGATTTCAAGAAGCCCTAACAATAAGGGGGGAATAGATACAACGGCACTTAAGTTCCAAGATTTCAATCTTTTAAATTCATGAAGGTGCGGTCTGTTAATATCCGGACTCTTGGCGTCGCATCTTTTCGCATAGTTTTTGCGGCGATCATGTGCCAACCTTCAGCGCTGGTTTGGAAAACGCCTTCGATGGTTTTCTCTTCGGTGATCCAGCTCAAGTTGGCGCGCATTTCGCAAGCCAGGGAACGCGCGTCAATGTTAATGCACCTTGTCACTCTGATCATAGACTTCGGTCCAAATGTCTCAAAGTCCCACATTGAGAACCGGAACAGCTCTCGTTTTGCGCGTTCGTTCGTTGGGCAGTCTGCCTGTTTGACCGGCTCCGGTGGAGATGAGCCAATTCCAGGTATTGTTCTCTTTATCGCCTGAAGGTCGATCCCTGCCTTTTCCGCCCCTTGAGGAGAAATCATAAGGCCGAGGGTGGCGCCTAAAGCCACCCCGGCCAGAAATCGAAAATCGAGGATCAATAGCCATTGTCCTTCAGGAACTGGTCAATGGCGGCTTTGACGATGACGGTCATTTTCAAGTCGTTTTCGGAAGCTGCTCGCTCCAAGCGTTTCTTGGTGTCGTAATCGAGGGGGCAGTTGACGAAGTGTTTGCTCTCTCGAGCTTTGTTCTGTTTCAGATCCTGCAGTCGCGATCGGGACGCCTCGCGCTGCAACGACTTGGCTGTCGCCCTATCCCGGCGAGCCTCCGGTGAAGGCAGGATCAAACCCGACCTGGGAGCCGCCTGAAATGGAGGAACCTGAGCCGGCGTTTCTTCAACAGCGACGTCGTCCGGATGATCGCTAGCCA
>NZ_AHZC01000227.1 GCF_000247475.1 Rhizobium sp. PDO1-076
CCGGCCATAGTAGCCAATCCATCCCCGAAGGAGTGGATTGAGCTGTTTGGCTATTTCGGCCAGCGTCCCCGGCGTCTGCCGCGGGATATTCAAACTCTTGATCGTTGCCCGCATCGACTTGAGCGCCGTTGGACTGACCGCAGGCGTGTAGCCACAGAAGAACTCGTCCCGCTGTGTATTCGCCATCCGTCGCGGCCGGAACTGATATCCGAGAAAGTCGAATGCGACATTCGGATACGTTCCTCGGCGCCGTTGATCCTTGCAGTAAACGATCTTGGTCTTTGTCGGATGCATCTGCAGCCCGCACGCTGCCAGCCGAGAACTCAGCTCCACCTTGAGGGCTTCGGCTTGTTGCTCGCTTTGGCAGTGAACAAGACCATCGTCGGCATATCGACACCATGGTAGGTCGGGATGCATCCGCGTCATCCACAAATCAAACGCATAGTGCATGAAGAGATTGGCGAGGCAGGGACTGACAACACCGCCTTGCGGGGTGCCGCACGTCCGCGCAACGACCTCACCATTCTTCTCCATCGGCGCTGCCAGCCATCTTCCGATGTAGAGCAGAGCCCACTTGCATGTGACGTGCTTCCTGACCGCCTTCAGCAAGAGATCGTGTGGAAGGTTGTCGAACAGTCCTTTGATGTCGAATTCCAAAACCCAATCATACTTCCAACACCGCTGGCGCGTCACGCCGACGGCATCCAAGGCCGACTTCCCCGGCCTGTACCCGTATGAGTCTGGAAGAAAGAGGGAGTCCAAATCCGGCTCAATCATCTGTTTGACCACCGTCTGCGCGATCCGATCACTGACCGTGGGCACACCCAAAACCCTCTCGCCTCCAGTCTTCTTTGGAATGGAGACGGCACGCACCGGTGGCGGAAAGTAGGCTCCGGATGACATCCGATTCCAGATCTTGTAGAGATTTCTCGCAAGGTCTTTCTCGAACATTTCCAAAGTCTCGCCGTCCACCCCGGCTGCGCCATGGTTGGCTTTGACCGCTTTATAAGCTTCGTACACTTGCCGTTTCTCAATTCGAAACGGCTTGTCTGCCGTACTTTCCGAAGTCATCCTGTTTCCAGTTGTTTCAAACAATACGACCACCTGATCCGACCCCTTTGCTCCGACCCCATTACAGGGTCCTCGACGCTCTTACGGGTCGGTCCGCCCCAGTCTCCCGCATCGGTACTCTCGCCTTGCGGTTTGCGCCGCTTGAGCTTCTCCCTTGGCATCAGGAGCCTGGTTCCTGCAGTTCCGCGTGAAAGCCTATATTCAAATCACGCCCCCTCTACGCCGGTCGCCGCCCGCCCGGTCATCAGGCATCTGGCGGACTTGTCCCAGGACGACGAAACGGTCCTGGTTTCGACGACACTTACGTTCATAACGACGCGTCTTCGGAGGGTTCACTTTCGTTCGTCTTTTGAACATGCACCTGCTCGGATCTCGTCCGAACGTTTCATCCGACGCTCACCACCACGGCTCTTTACCGCAGCAGCTCGGACTGGTTTGAGACCTGCTCCTGAAAGCCGATCCCGGAGGGCCGTCCCCCATCATTCGCGCAGCTTTACGCTACGGTCTTAGTTCATGTCGAACTCCTTCCGCTGCTCTGCAGCACACTTTCATCGATGAAGACAAGCTTGGCGGGATCGAGGTCCAGTTGATCATCGAACCAGTGCTGACGCTGCTCCAAGACGTCCGGGCGGCTCTGCTCTATCGCGTGGCCAGTCTTTTTTACGCGTCTGGCCGTGCCGGACGAGGAAACGATGCAAGGCCGACTTGCTGATCGTGACGCCTTGCTCCGCCAGCGCGTCACGAAGCTCAAACAGGGTTCCGTCCCGGTGCTCGGCGAGCCAGGCCATGATCACATCTCCATGCGCCTCCGTTTTGCGGGAATTGCGATCCCCGCCAAGCGGGCCAGGCCGCACATCACCCTGGCGAAGTTGCAAATTTCGCCAGCGGCTGACGCTTGCGGCACTCACGCCAAACCGATCGGCGGCTTCGCGATGGGTAGCACCAACAGAAACGGCAGCAAGCACGCGAACACGCAGATCGACAGAAAGAGCTTTCGACATATCCGCCGACCTCCATCGGCAGATAGTTTGAATCAGACCCAGCCTGATTTGCAAAGCCCTGCAGATTCAATCAGTCAGGGAACCGCTCTAA
>NZ_AHZC01000226.1 GCF_000247475.1 Rhizobium sp. PDO1-076
CGGCCACAGGATGCGTGTGTGCCAACACCAAGTGCTGCAAACGTCTGAACTTCTGTGCTGCTTGGCATACCGCTGCTGGAAAAATGAAATATCAATCGGAGCCTTTCGGGCGGCGCATTCCAAGGTCACAGTCGATTGTTGACGTGCCGGGCTGGTCATGGATATCAACTGGCTTTCTCCCGGTTTGACCCAGGTTTAGCAAAGAAAGGATTGTTGTTTTGACCAATTCATCTGCCACTGCTTCGTGTATGAGCAATTTCTCGCTTCCGTTTGTGCAGGCAAGGGAGGCTGTCCTGAGGGGCACGACCCGCTATCTGCCCTTTTCCATGGGCGGACCGTCAAACTGCGGCTCAATGATCCCGTACGGGGGGAGAAACCGTCGCCCTCTGTTGAAAAGCTGTTTGGGTTGCGACATGGGCAGCCTCTCCCCCGACGGCTTTGGAGTCCCGCAAGAGATGCCCGTGACATCGAATTTAGATTTCTGAATGGGCTTCACCAAGCCTTGCAGCAGAAGGCTGCAGATCCCCCAATGGGATTTAGGTAATTTTCCCCTCGCAGATTTTTCTAAAGCAGAAGGCCCGCTGCTAGCTGCGCTGTTGTGTGTGCTCGATAGGCGACTTCCCAACGCAGCTAAGAATCGTTTATTATTAGGTTACTCAGATCAAGACGCCAGTGTAGAGGGGTGGATTGAAAGTACGTGTAAAAAGTTCACAAGGGCAGGTCGAAGGGTAGTGGTTTCGGCACGAGTGGGGCAGGCTGGTCGTCCATGTCGAGTTCATACTTTCCGAACCGGCGAATGTGCTTACGGGTGTAAGGACTGAGGGCGGCAGCAAGCTTCGGCGTAACGTGCAGGCCGTCATCGGCCATGGAAGCAAGAGCCTCGGTCAAGTCGGCGACATTTGAAAGCATGATAGCGTTCGCGACCAGACTGGCATATTTGACCTGCTTTTCCTGCTCGACCGGATCCCCGCTCTTAATGATTGGACCGCCGAATGTGATCCAGTCGAGGAAATCATTGAAGGATTCGATTTTCGTGGTTTCGGCGCGGATGGTGCGCCGGATCTCGGGATTGGCGATATAACGCAGCAGGAACAGTGTACGCTCGACCCGGCCGAGTTCGCGGAAGGCTTGGTACAGGCGACTTTTCCGGTTGTGCGATCCGAGTTTGCGCAGCAACATGGAGGGTAGGACCAAGCCGGCCTGAATGGAGAGGACCACCTGCATCATGTCCTGCCAATGCGTCGAGATCAAGCTCCAGTCGATTTCGCGGGTGAAGAGCCTATCAATATGCTGGTAGCGCACCGATTTGTCGGGCCGATAGAAGGTGGCGTCACCCCAATTGCGCATACGCGGCATCAGCATGATGCCGAGAAAGCGGGAAAGACCAAAGACAGGCTCGCTTTGACCCTGGGTGTCGGCATGGAGGATGTCCGGCTGGATTGTCGATCGGTTCTTCATGAGGCCGTCGAGAATATGGACCGCTTCCCAGACGCCGCAGGGGATGAAGGTGGTGAACAACGCGATATAGTTGTCGGCGATATGGTGATAGGCGATGCCACCATAGGCACCGTAACGGATATGCTGCGCGCCCAAGAGATTGTTTTCGCGAAGCGGGACGTGCGTGCCATCAGCGATCGCCGCCCGGCCGGCGCCCCAGATTTTCGGCAAGGGGAAGCGATTGTAGGCGTCGATCAGGTCTGTCATTGCGGCTTCGAGCTTGGACGTGTTGATGTGCTGGGCATTGAGGCGACGCAACGTATCGGCGCTGGCGATAGCTGGAGCATGGCGGGCGGCCTGGACGGGGCCGAGATTGCAACCATAGCCAAACGTCGTGAAGACATAACGCTGCTCGGCTCTTGTGAGCTTCGGATCGGCTCCGGATGGCGGGCCGAAGTGGCGCGTGAAGTTGGTCCAGAAAGTCCCGTCCCTGAGAATATCGAGCAGGTGGCGTTCGCGCATGCGAGCATGGACTTCCATCTCGAAGCCCGGCAATCCCTCGGGCAGCGACGTGGCCCTGAGCTGTTTGAGGTGCGGCACGCCATCAGCGTCAATGGTCAGTTCCGCGTTGGAGGGGAAGTCTGCATCGACCGCAACTGCTGTCGCCGTCAGTTCTCGCCGCAATTGGTCGACAAGGTGTTCGCCGCTCCTGGGAAGGCCAAGCGCATCCCCCTA
>NZ_AHZC01000225.1 GCF_000247475.1 Rhizobium sp. PDO1-076
ATGTCGAGGCTGCGGACCTGGAAATCGGTAGTTTCTTGACCGAGCCAAGTTGAAACGAGGCATGCTGTGTCTTGGTCGCTGATGCCGAATATCTGGAGAACCCCGACATTCGAAATGAAAGTGTCCGTATTGCGGCGAATGACGGCACGGAGTTGACGTGCGTCCTGCAGGATCGGCCAGAGTTGGATGCCAGATCCGCTCCTGGTCTCCATCGCGCTCTCGACAGGCATCAGTTGGCCAAGAGATGCAAATTCGTCGAGTAGAAAAAGAACCGGCGTCTGTGGCTTCTGTTCAGATCTCGTGATTTCGATGACGCTTTGAGAAATGAGAAGGCGAAGCCAGCGAGAGTAGGTCGATAAACAATCGGATGGCAGGACGAGGAACACCGTTGCAGCCTCCCTGCGGAGTTCAGCGAACGAAAACGTCGAATGTTTGAACACGGCGTCAATGTTGGCGTTTCTCAAGATTCTGATTTGGCATCGGGCGCGATAGATGGCAGCGAGTGCGTGGCCAGGACGATAGCCAAGATGGCGGCTAGCGATGCTGGCGATCAGGCCATCGCAGTCCTTCGTTTCCTGCATCCGAAAGAGCAGTTTTTCGAACTGCTCTTTCGGCAGGCGGAAATATTCAAGCAGCGTGCACAGGTGCCGGCGATCGGGTGGTTCAACGGCGAGGATCATCAGGATCAGGCCGGTCACCAATTCCTTGGCCTCGCTATCCCAACGCACGGAACCGAGGGTATCCGGTTCGTCTACGAAAAGCGCATCGGCTAATATTCTGACATCCTCTGCTATATCGGCACTCAGCAGATCGAGCGCCTGTAGAGGGTTGAACGCTGCCGTTGGTAGGTTGGTGATGCCAAACGGATCGAGAACATGGACCGCTCCAAATTGGCGACGGGCCGCACCGGTGGCGTGGGCGCTCTCACCATTGGGGTCGATACACACCACGGGGCGATTGGCGGTCAACAGATTAGGGATGATTGTATTTGCGCCCGCGCCAGTCCTGGCTGAGGCCATCGTAAGCAGATGTGCAGGTCCATCATAGCGCAGGAATTTTCCGCTATTGCTGTCGCGGCCGATGATCAGGCCAGTTTGGGATTTCGTGTGAAAAGCACTTTCCTCGTGCGTGGCAAAACGGGGGGTTCCGCCAATAGTGCACCGTGCGCCCACCAGCCGCTTTGTTAATGAATATGCGAGCAAATGAAAGGTAAAAATGCTGAGGAGGACGGTGATTTCAATTTTGACCAGCACGGAAACGATGCGCCAGGAAGGAGGAACGGCTATCGAGAGCGTCCCGAAAATGCAGATGAGGATTGCGAGCGGGAAAAGTGCTTTAGATCGGCACGGCCCACCCGCCAGCCGACCCGGGAATGAGCTTCGATACCATTCTGGCGAAGTGGTGGACAATGGTGAGTGACCTATTGCTTACGGGGCTAGACCGCTGTTTCGCCTGCATCATTCTGGTTGTCCTCATTCACGTTGCTGGTTGTTTGGCACTTTCGCGTGCGACAGGCCATGGCGCCAGTCGAGCGATGTGTTTTCAGCTATTTGCCACGTTGCCGCTCATCCAAGTCGACCTGGCGGCACTTGCCGGCAACCGTTGGCGATGAGAATGAGCCACGATGTCTCTTCTTCCAAAGCGATGCTGGGGTGTAGGCGGCATCTACACGGCATTGTGAACCGGCGCGCTCCCGCATTGGACAGGCCGCACCCTAGCCTGCAGTGGATTTGCAAACGAATCATGGGGCATGATTCGCATGATGCGGACAGTGCATCCACGCCTTTGGCTTGGCTGGGTGCGCAATCAAGGGCTTCCCAGGCAGGCAAGAGCGTCGCTCTTTCCGCCAATTTGTTGGTTATGGGATGGCCCGCCCTTCCGAGAACATCGAGTATGATGTCTCGTCATTGAAGGAAGAGGAGCCAGATCATGACGATTTCGATACTTGGCATCGACGTTGGAAAGAACAGCTGCAGCGTTGTCGGAGTTGATGACAAAGGTGCGGTGATTGTCCGCCGAACGATGCGACGTCAGACGCTCATTGAGTTTGTCGGCAAGATGCCAGCGTGCATCATTGCTATGGAAGCATACTGCGGCGCTCACCATCTTGGGCGACTTTTTGCAGCACGAGGAAACGAAGTGCGACTGATGTCGCCGGGACTGTCAGGAATTTCGTGTACGGGCGTGCATAATGGGTATG
>NZ_AHZC01000224.1 GCF_000247475.1 Rhizobium sp. PDO1-076
CCCGACGTCTCAACCAACGCGCGCTGATCACTACCGATGCGCCCACAATTGATGCCCGATGGACATGATTTTCCACGGTTGGCCGACGAGCGCGTTCCAAGGCTAAAGCCCTTTGTTTTTATGCATGCCGTTGTCCCGAAACCGCGGCACATTTTCGGGCGACATGCATTGGCGGCGTAGTTCCATCCGCAGCTGCCTTGGCCAGAATTGACCGGTGCCGGTAAAATCGCCGGCGATTCTGCCGCCGCTGGCGCGATAATGCACAAAGCGACAAGTGATGTGCGCTCTCGGCAATGGACGGCGGAACGCTTCCCTGCAACATGCAAGCTAGCTATGGGCCTGCCATCTTCGGCAGACTACGGCATTCAATCTCGGCGCGCAAATTGTGTCCATGTGCGTGAAACCCAAGGACAGAAGGTATTTAGTATGACGGCCAGCGGAATCTCTAACAAATCGCAATCTCACTCTATCGGGCTGCCTCAACAAGGCAGCGGAAATGGGTCACCTGCGGTACTACCTCGGGTTAGTCCTGGTCTTTTGGCTCCCTCTGGCACCTTCGCAAAAACAAACTATCACACGTTCTACCAAAAAACTGTCTCTCCCAAACTTGGGCCGGGTGGAGATTTACATGGACTAAACAATCTCCACTTCCTCAACCCGCAAGAGTACCGAACGACTTGGTACAACTATCTCACGAAGTCGCGGAAATCTGAGAATGACCGCAAATTGGATTTGCTGGCTAGCGCTAAAATCGACCCAGTCTATTTTGCGGAAATTTGCAGCCGACCGTCTGCAAAAGTCGTAGAGGCGGCCAAGGCGAAAGGGTGGGCCCAGCTTAAGGAGAAACTCGCCCAGGACTACAAAACGGTCAGCGCCGATGATGCCGCGCAGGTGCAAGACTCGCCAACCCAAGACACTACCACCCACGATCCCAAGACATTGAAATCTGGGCCGACCATTGAATCGCAATTTTCGTTGCGGCAATGGTACAGCGTAAAGTGTGCTGCCGCCCCCCTTGGCTTGCGCAATTCTTGGAACCCCGTTCGCTGGATCGCACATTTTGTCACAAATAATATCGCCATTGAAGTCCTCGCCGCAAGCGGTATGAACACCAAGCATGCCTCACCAGACCATAAAGCGGAAACGCAGCCGCTGGTTCCGCTGGAATATTTCCAAAGCCATACAGTCGGGGAAAACTCGATTATCTCGATTATCTTGAATAATAAGGGTCAAATCACCATTAGCTCTCCAGCGGGGGGCAAGAATAAAAAGGTCGTGAATTTTATCCCGGATGATATGAAGGGTGATGCCAAGCAGGTGAAGGCATTTGCGAAATTCATGGACGAGACCGGGGTGGCGCAGGTGCAGGGGGCGATGACTAAGCCAGGCCTCGAGAACGAATGCAGTTTCGAAGATTATATCGCCCTCGAAAAGCTCGATGCCAACGCATTGAAAACTTGGACCTTTATTCCCCGGGTGCTGAATTGGTTCAGGTCAGCTGCGACTATCCATGAAGCCAGAGTGAACTCGTTGAAACAGCGGGGCTTGAGTACAGCGTACGCCGAAGAAATGCTTATTCAAGAAAATGGAAGTCTTGCCGAGATCGTCAAGCGCCACAAAATCACCGCCCGGAAAGAGACGATGGCCCTTGCTTATGCGAAGTTCCGGGCGTCTGACGAATTCATGTACTATATCAGCCAGCTAATAGATCCCGCGCAGATCGCCGACAAAATCGGCTTTCATTTCACGAGCAATTTTATGCGTGCTGAAGGCGGTACCCGCGGCGTCGAACACATTGACGGTGCAGCCAGAATGCCGAACGATGGCGAGGTCCACAAGGATTTGCTGACTGCTAAGCTTGGGCTCATGATGGGTCGAGGGAACGAGGCGGAAGTTGCGGCCGGAAATGCACTTAGTAAGCGCGCTGACAACTACGATCGTTACCTGGTTGCCTGTGCCAAAGATCCGCTGGCAATTAAAATGTCTGGCTTGCCTAATCAGAAACCGCGCGCCCTTGAAAAATTATCAGTCGAACAGCTCCTGCAACGGCTTGCTGCCATTGAGGTTCGCACCGACACCGGCAAGCGCCTCGCCCCCCTCGTCGCCTTCGATGTTCTTTTGCCAAAGAATGATAGTAAGAAAGCTAAGAAGGTTGTTAAGCAAAGCGCCAATGACTCCATTCAGACGAGGAAGTATACAAGCCAGAATCGCTATAGC
>NZ_AHZC01000223.1 GCF_000247475.1 Rhizobium sp. PDO1-076
ATCCCCTAACGTGGCAAGCATTAGAACCGGACGGCGAACGTTCCATTGACGGCATGTCGGCTGCCGCCATCGCCGATTTGGCCGCTATAGCTGAAGCCGAGTGTTGACGTGTCGTTCAGCCTGACATCGAACCCGGCCTCAAGGACGGCGATATCACTGGCGATCGGCGCGCTGGCAATGGTGAAGGCATCGCCGCCGGCAAAGTTGTGAACCCCTTGCGGCGTCGTGTCGCCAAAGGCATGCATCCACGCGATCTTGCCCTTTGCCCGAACCGCCATCCCCTGCAGCATGACATCGTGTTCGCCGCGCAACCCAAGCGTAGAATAGTTGACGGTGTGATCCTGTGCGGCGACGGTCAGCGCCGACGGCCCTCCCTCTTCGGTGAAGCCATCGCTCGAGAGGCGAACATGGGACAGACCCAGGAACGGCTCCAGAACCGCCTCGCCCATGTCCAGCCGATAGCCGACTTCGCCAAAGGCCTGCAGGCTCCGGGCTGCATAGTCGGAAGACAGCGTCTCATCGAGACCATAGAACCCAACGCTGCGTTCGATGTCGAGCCGGTGTCGGCTGTAGCCAAGTCCGGTGCGCAGCGCCAGCGCACCCCATTGCCGCCCGCCATAGACACCGGCATGATAACTCTCGGCATCGCCGGAAGACGCACGGTCATCGACGGCAAAGGACGTCTCTCCATAACCACCCACCAGGCCGAGGTGCCAGTCCTCCACCATCATGTCGCCACCAACCAGAAGACTGCCGCCAGATTGGTCGTAGCTTGCCCCGTTGCCATCGCCCGCACGCGCCACAACGCTACCGCCCGCATCGATCCACATCGACGCGCCGGCGGCGTCAAGGGGCGGCAGTTGCCATGCCGTATCCGGTCCCCAGACCTCTGCCTCTGCCTGCACCCCGAACTCGGCCTGCGTGCCCGTGCCCGTCATCGACCCAGTCCCTCCCGTCTCCGCATCAAACGCCGCAGCAGCCAGGCGTGCCGTGATGGCATTGCGCAGCAGCTGACTGTCGTGGATCAAGACGCCATGGATGGCCTCGTGGACCTCGCCGGACAGCGCGTCGAGCGCCCCGGCAACCTCGTCTTCGTTCAGACCCAGCACCGCATCAAAGGTCGGGCCGGCACCCAGATCCTGCAGGCTGTTGGCCACCGCAATCTGGTTCGGGGTTCCGGCAAATGCCGAGAAATCAAGGCCGTTGAATTGCAGCGTCAGAAACACATTCGAGACATCATAGGCAAGGCTTGCATCGAGGAACGCAAACTCTTCCGTGACCGCGTCAAACACGCCGGTCACCTCATCCTCAGCCGTCAGGATCACGTAACGGCCGTCCAGGTCGCGTTCCCGGGTCTCCGGCACCTCTTGCGCGCGCAGAACGTGGACTGTGCCGCCATCGATCTGCGCCACACCGGCGACAGCGACAAGGTCGCTTTGCTCTCCTGCGGCAACTTCGACCTCCAGCACCGAGCCGGCCGCAAAGGTTGCCGTACCGGCGACGGTCAGTGTGCCGATCGAATTGCCGGCTGCCAGCCGGCCGCCAGCGGCAACGGTCGTGCTTCCGACTGTGCCCGTGCCGCCAAGCGTGGCGCCCGAGGCAACCTGGACTAAACTCTCGCCGGCCTGGCCATTGATCGACAACAGCCCCGCCTCAATGACAATGTCGCTGCCGCCAATGATATCACCATTCAGCGTCCAGCGCCCGCTCTCGGTCTTGGTCAGGCTGGCAAGCCCGATGACGTCACTCTCCAGCAAGCCTTCCCCAAGCCCGTTCAGGCTGAGGCCGATGGTGCCCTCACCTTCACCTAAAATATTGCCGACAATCCGGGCATCGGTACCAATCGTCAGTGAGATCGTCTCGAGATCATCCGCAAAAGCAAAGATGGCGGACGCGTCCTCCCCCGTCGCCGAAATCGTGCCGCCGCTGATCACAGCCGTGTTCCCACCGCCCTGGATCTCCAAGCCATTGGCCCCTTTTCCTGTCGTGGAAATCGCACCGCCGGTCATCGTGAGAACACTCTCGTCGCCACCCGAGAATACGCCGAAGGAAGATGCACCCGTCGTGGAAATTGTGCCGCCACTGATCGTAACCGTTCCATCGTTGCCATAAGCAAGCATGCCAAAGGATCCGTCGCCTGTTGTGGAAATCGCACCACCGCCAATCGTGATCGTGGCCCCGTCGCCACCGTTGACGATGCCAGCAGATGCAGCGCCAGCGGTA